>JAPYPO010000770.1 GCA_029937645.1 Candidatus Hydrogenedentota bacterium | reverse complement strand
GCGCACACCGATGGGCGGCATCTCCATCGACGGTGCGAAGGCCATCGAATGGGTCGAGTCCAACCAAGAGATCGCGCTTTCCGAAGAGCAGAAACTTGCGATTTGCGAGGCCGCTGATTCAAAGGTAATGGTTCTCACCGGCGGACCGGGCACAGGGAAGACAACCCTGATCAATTGCATCATCCGAATCCTTGAGAAGAAAGGGTTGAACGTTCTCCTCGCCGCGCCGACGGGCCGCGCGGCCAAGCGCATGGAGGAGACAACGGGACGGAACGCGAAAACGATCCACCGGCTTCTCGAATACAGCCCGAAAGATGGCGGGTTTACACGGGACGAAAATAATCCACTCTCGGTCGATGTGGTGATTATCGATGAGATGTCCATGGTCGACATTCAGCTTATGGAGGCGGTCCTCAAGGCGATTCCTTCCCACGCGCGCCTCTTCATGGTCGGCGATGTCGATCAACTTCCATCCGTGGGACCGGGCAACGTGCTGCTCGATATCCTATCGAGCAACGTCGTGGCGACGGTACGCCTGAAGACCGTATTCCGTCAAGCGGAGGAGAGCGGAATCGTTGCGAACGCCCACCGCATCAACGGTGGCAAGTCCCCCGAGTTTAATGCCGAAGATTTCTTTTTTATTGAGCGCAACGAGCCCCAGAAAATCTTGGATACGATCATTGAGTTGGTCGCAGAACGCATTCCCCGGAAGTTCAATCTGGATCCGCTCCGCGAGATTCAAGTCATGGCGCCCATGCACCGCGGTGAGGTCGGCGTCATGAATCTAAACGAACAGTTGCAGGCCGCGCTGAACCCGAAAGGCGCGCTCGTGCCGAAACGCAACTTCCGGCTCGGCGACAAGGTGATGCAGACCCGCAACAACTATGAACTCGACGTCTACAACGGCGACGCGGGCATCATCTCCGTGGTCGACGAAGACGCGCGAGAGCTGCACGTCCAATTCGACGGTCGCGCGATTCTGTATAACTTTGACGAACTCGACAACCTTACGTTGGCCTACGCGATTACGATCCACAAGTCACAGGGCAGTGAATACCCGGCCATCATCATGCCGCTCGTTCCCCAACACTTCATGATGCTCCAGCGCAATGTCCTCTACACCGCCATCACGCGGGGTAAACGTCTCGTCATCCTCGTCGGCCAATCCAAAGCCCTACACATGGCCATCCGAAATACCGACTTCGCCCGGCGCAACACCCGCCTCGCGGAGCGCCTACGAAATAGCACGGGCTAACAGGCCGTGCCTGGGGGAGGGTAGTAGAGGGAACTTCGGTTATTGCTGGGTGCAATGCACGTCGCTATAGGCCGGAAATTTTGAGCTATGTTGCGGAAAGGGCTGCTGGCGTCAGAAAAAGGTGCCTATGCCGTCATCCTGAGCGCCGCGAAGGATCTCTTCGCTTCGCTCACGATGACAAAACGACTCTTTGATTCTGCAATGGCATCCTCGCCGAAGCAGGAACTCCCTATACATTCGTAATGGTTCGCACACGGCGGCTTCACGAAGGTATTGGCCGGTTTTCCAGACACCTTTGGCGGTTTACGCTGAAAGCGTTAAATTCCTCAGCCCAGGGTTCGCGAAG
>JAPYPO010000184.1 GCA_029937645.1 Candidatus Hydrogenedentota bacterium | reverse complement strand
CCATCGAAGATATCGTCGCCGACCGTCTCATCTGGTCCCGACAACTCTTTAATTTCAGTAGACTGCTTCCAGACAACATGTGGTATAACGCTATCGAAGTCGCATTGGACAAATATACCGTGCCTCAAACGGTCACCGACGCCAAAGGCGTTGCCACGACCATCCACGTCCCTAGAACCAGACAGATCGTTACCCTGGACGGATTCGTACGGCCCGGCGAAAACGGCCAATCAACCGTCAATCCGCTCATGCGTAACTTCGAAACGGACGAAGAATTCTCTAAGATGTTCATGCTTAACCCGGTCTCGTCCGACGATATCATCAAGGACGGATTGCCCGTCAGAAAATTCACAATCCCCATGATTGTAACTCCAGGAGGGGGCACCGATGATTGATATTCTCAAGGGAACTCCCCTCCCTCAAGACTGGATGGCCCTCGGGGGGATTTTGAGCGCAGCCGCAGCCGTCGGCGCGGCATTCTTCTTCCTGGTCTATCAAGAACAATTGAAGGACATTGAGCGCATCGAGGCTGAGGATCGCATCGTCATGGCCAACCTCCAAAAGGCCCAGCAGATCGAGAGCGAGATTGACAAGCTCAGAGCGGAGACCGAAGAAATCTTACTCCTCGTCACCTCCTTCGAGGAGCGCCTACCCTCGTCTCGAGAATTGGTCCCAATGCAAACCGATATCGAAGATATGGCCATTGCCGTAGACATCAAGATGAAAGTCGATCCGCGAGCACCCATCATTGACGCAAGCAAGGAAACCATTCCCTACAGCGTCAAAGCGACCGGCACCTATCACAAAGTAGCTACGTTTATTAATCTGCTCGAACGATACGTCCGATACCTAAAAGTGTCAGACCTAAAATTGAAGAGCGAAAAAGGCGAAACATCCGCCGTATTTACTCTGCACACCTATACCTTCATCGAAGAAAACACAGGTGACGTCTAGTGGACAGAGACCAACAGATTAGAGCCGCCGTGGGCGCGTCACTCGGTGTCGTACTCGTCATCGTTCTCTACACACAAGTATTTAGATCGCCCGCTACGCCGGGAGTCGGTGTGGGCGGCGGAACCACCGCCGCAACCCTGACCGTACCCGAACTCACCGAATCCGACGTGGATGTCGCCCGGCTCATGGACAACATAAAAGACGTCGAGTTTGACTACAACGAAGAGAACCCCGGTCGCGACCCTATGACATCCCTCGCGGTGCGCATCGGAGTAGTTAACAAGGAGGGAGAACTCGTCGGTGGGCCTATTCCACCAGCCGAGTTGCTCTACGAGGCCGAACGGATGAAAGTAACCGGAATTTCGGGAAACAATCGCAACCGCGTTGCTATAGTCACACTACTCGGCGACGAGTACGTCGTTCAGGCAGGTCATCGATTCGAAGTCGGCATCGTCGTCAAACGCATCACCAACAATTCCGTTGTGCTCGCCGTTCCCATGCAGGATGAGGACATCGAACTTACCCATAATCTTCCGGAAATGCTTACTCCATGAACCAAAACTCCAAAGCACGGAAACCAAGGAGCAGTAGACACATATCCCTAGCCAAGCGAATCTTCTTCATCGCTGCCTTGGCGGCGCTCCTCGCGCCAGGAGGGAGGGCGACGGCAGCCGAACTCGGCCACCTCGATCTCCTCAAAACAGAGATGGTTCGCACCGCTATTGACTCCACCCATACAGCGGTCGTCCCAGCTCCATTAAAGGAATCCATCGCGCGTGCCCAGACCCTCAGCGGAGTACGCGTCTACTCAAACATCAACACCCACACGATCACGCTCGATGTCAACCGCGGTGCTATTGTTGACGCCTACTTCGGCGACGCTGGCCATAGCCTGAACATCGATCTGCACGGTGCCATTGCATTGCCCGAACTTTCCACGTTAATCATAAACAATGGCGGACTCATCGTGGGCGTAAAGGCCTACCTCGCCGCCATCGAGCCGCTATTCATCACCCGCGTACAAGTCAGCCTTTCCAAGTCCGTCCGCTTTAACGTCGTTGAAGATAGCGATTCCATCGTTGTTAACCTGCAGCAAATCCCAGGATCGCCGGAGAGCGCACTCAACCGCAACCGAGCAATTCACCGTATCGAACTGGCCGCCGCGCTGGAAACACAGCTACGCAACCCACATACTTCGTTGGCATCGGTAGAACAACCAAAATCTCAGGTAGCTCATCAGCCTGCGCCGCGCAACCTGGCCGTTCGGCTTGACCGCCTTGCCAAGAGCCCCCATCAAGCCTCAAATAGACTCCCATCAAAACTCGCGCGACTCAATAACGAACTGGTCACCCTGCGGAATCCGGACACAGAGAGCCCAAGACGCGGCACCTCACTTCTAGCATTGCAGCGCGCGCTCGATGGTGTGCAGGCCACGGACCCCGTACTTCATGTTACGACCCCAGCAAAACTAGCCGCACTACTCGATTCCGCTTCCACAGCCTCCCCGGATCGAACGACCTCTAGGTCAAGCCAAGCGCTGGAACGCGCCGCGACAACCGCCGCCTACGAACCCGTACGATTCCGTATGGCCCAAGCAGAGCAAGAAGAACAGGCAGAGGTCTCGGAGGCCGAAGAACTTGAGCAGTTGGAAGCAGCGGAGCCAACGACTTCAGGATCCGTTACCAAGGTCACAGTGGGTTCCACCAGCGCAATCAGTTCAATCGGCCCCACCTTTTCCCTCTACAACGCACACTTAAGCGCGGAAGACGATCCGCTCCGCCAGATCGTGAACCTAAATTTCCGTGAAATGCCCCTTACGAATATCGTGCAAATCCTCCGAGATTTGGGCGAGATAAACATCATGACCGATGTCCCCACCGACGGCATCGTGTCAGCCAACCTAGATCAAATTCCCCTGGGGCGTGGTATGGAAGCCATCCTCCGGATGCAAGGGTTGGGCATCATCGAGGAACAGGGAATCTTCCGCATCACCACCTGGGAAGAAGCGGTTGAAACCCGCCGCGAAACCCGGATGATATCGCTAAAGAGCGCCGCCGCAGATGAAATCGCTATACTCCTAACCGAAATCACGACCGGGGCCTCTGGCACCGGCTCCATCGTCAGAGTCGCCGCCAACGTAACCCGCAACGTTGTGATTTTATCCGGCCCAAGCGAACTCGTGCAGGAATACGCCGATTTGGTCGCTGAACTCGACACCGCGCCACCCTTAATCCCTACCGTCACGGAACCGATCCGGGTCAGTTACGCTGAACCAATCGATCTGATTCCAGCCGTTACCAACCTGCTCAGCGATGTCGGTACCGTATCGTTCGACTCCCGCAGCCGCCAACTCATCGTTACCGACCTGCCCGTTAAGGTAGAGGAAATACGGTCGCTCGTCGAGAAGCTTGACCGGCCAATGAAACAGGTGAGCATCGAGGCGATGATTGTAGATGCCGTCATGAGCGATGACGCACAAACCGGCGTCGACTGGGTCATGAATTCAATACGACGTACGAATTCGGACGGAGAAACCGTTGGGGATCTGGCCGCCCTCCAGGCGCAGGGCGACTTCACCACGGGAGGGATATCCTCTGGCGTGGTAAATCCAATAAACCTCGGCGGCCAGCTCGCCTATAGAATACTCTCTGGAGATTGGGATATTTCGACGGTTATCGCGGCAGAAGTGCGCACCCAGAATGCGGAACTCCTCGCCAGTCCGTTGCTGGTCACCGTAGAAAATAAGCCCGCACGAATCAGTATCGCGGAAGAGGTACCCTACCAAGAACTTACCCAGACGACAACCGGCCCACCGATCGCCAGCACCGAGTTTAAAGAGGTGGGTACCGTACTCCAGGTTACACCCAGAGTCACGCACGATGATCATATTATCGTCGAAGTAGACGCCAAACAGAGCGACGTGAAAGGCATTAGCGTCACCGGCGTCCCCTCCGAAGACAAGCGCGAAATCCAGACGGAACTCCGCGTAGGCAACGGACAAACCATCTTCATCGGAGGCTTGAGACGCTTCGACGACGACCTCAATATTCGCAAGACGCCCATCTTAGGCGATATTCCCATATTGAGTCTCTTTTTCAAAAATCAAAATGTAGTCAAGGAAAAAGTAGAACTCCTAATCTTCCTTACCTGCCATATACTGCCCGACGATATCCCAAGTCTCTCGCCGTACATGAAAAACCGTTTCGACTCCTTGGGCAGTAAAGGAGATATCAACACGGCCAAAGACCTGGTCCGGGGCTACGTCCACTCCGAGACGCCGCCCGTCTGGAAATGGCGCAGGGATAAATAAACCCGCAAGATAACTAATCCTTTTCCCAATTCGCGGCAACATCCGAGTCCAATCCCCGTACTCGGATCCGTCGCTCTGGCGTAGACGATAAGGCGAGTAATACCGTGAAGCGTCCGAAAGCCGTCAGAAAGCGAAGAGGAACTTACAGGGCTGCGAGGACTTACAAGGCCGCACGGACAGCGAGCACTTGATCTAAGAGGCTCCGTGCATCGCACAGGTGCAGCGAATTCGGGCCGTCCGACAGCGCCTCATCCGGATTTGGGTGGACCTCCGTGAACAACCCATCAATGCCATAAGCCGCCGCTGCGCGCGCGAGCGGAATGACATACTCGCGATGACCAGACGAAGTGCCGCCCTTGCTCGGCACTTGAACACTATGCGTCGCGTCAAAAATGACCGGGTAGCCAAAGCCTTCCAGAATGCTAAACGAGCGAAAATCTACGACCAGATTGTGATATCCCAAACACGCGCCGCGTTCCGTAATCCAAATCTTCTCATTACCCGTGCCCGATACCTTCGCCGCAGCATACTGAATATCCTCCGGCGCCATGAACTGGGCCTTCTTAATATTCACCGTCTTACCCGTGCGGCCCGCCGCCACCAGAAGATCCGTCTGCCGCGACAAATAAGCGGGAATCTGCAGAACATCCAAAACCTGCGCCGCCGGTGCCACCTGCGCCACCTCGTGAACATCGCTCAGAATCGGCACATCGAAATCCCGCCGAACTCGGTCAAGAATGGCGAGCCCTTTTTCCAGGCCAGGTCCACGGTACGACCCGACCGCCGTGCGGTTCGCTTTGTCAAAGCTCGCTTTGAAGTAGAGATCGACATCGTAGGAGGCAGTTATCTCCTTCAAGCCTTCCGCGATCTCCAGCGTCATGCCCTCGTTTTCAATCACGCACGGGCCCGCGATGAAAATTAAGCGTTCGGCCCGCATCATTCGTCATCCGCCGAGAGCACGGCCAGCCCGGCCTTAACCAACTCATGCATGTGTATGGCCGACACCGGGCGCCTCTCATCATCGACCACCGCCAGCAGCGTAATTTGGTTATCCTCCATGATGCGCATCGCATCGATAGCCGACGTCTCCGCGTCGATGTACTTCGGATTCGCGCCCATCACCGATTTCACGGGGACCGATAGCGGCTCGCGGTGGGCCTGCAACACACGCCGCAGATCGCCATCCGTCAGAATCCCAACCAGACGGCCCTGCGCATCCGTGATAAACGTAGCGCCCAACCGATGAGAAGTCATTTCATTAATCGCGTCCTCGACCGTCACCGTATCCGCGACAACCGGAATAGCCTTCGCGGCTTCTGGCGTCACCGTATCCGTGACAACCGGAATAGCCTCGGTATCCGCCTTCAAATTCGCAACATTCGCCTGGAGGATATTGCCTAGACTGCCACCGGGGTGGCTGCGGCCAAACTGTTCGCGTGTCAGCCCCCGCACATCCATCAGCGCGACCGCCAAAGCGTCCCCCATAGCCAGGGCCGCCGTCGTACTCGCCGTCGGGGCCATCCCCAGCGTGTCCGCCTCATGTTTCACGCCCGTATCCAGAACGATATCGCTGTTCCGCGCCAGCGTTGAACTCGTCACACCCGTCAACGCAATAATCGGCGTCTTCTTGCGCTTCAAATGCGGCAGCAAATTCACGACCTCCGCCGTCTCCCCGCTATTCGAAATTGCGATCACCACATCCTCCTCCAGCACCACGCCCAAATCGCCATGGACCGCTTCTCCTGCGTGAAGAAAGTGGGCAGGCGCGCCTGTACTCGCCAGGGTCGCCGCGATCTTACGACCGATGAGCCCCGTCTTTCCGACCCCCGTCACGACAATGCGGCCCGCGCAGCCATAGAGCAACGCGGCGGCCGCAGCCGCGGCCTTCAGCGGGCGTTCCAACAGCTCGTTCAGCGCATCTCGCTCGATTTCCAAGGCACGCCGCAACACCGGTTCAAATTCAAAGGGCGGCATATGCATCCCATTCCAAGTTCATAAGTTCATCCGTACCAATTGTTGGCAAGGCGCATCGCGCAGGATCGAAAAACGCCCGAAGCGGCCGAGTCTCGCAGATCACCACTCTTCTTGCTGGCACAGATCCCACCACTCTTCCAATTTTTCCGTGAAACCCAGCCGGTCAAGAAAGGCCGTATCCGCCTCCGCCTCCGCGGCGCCATAGGCCCGGGCGCGTTCATCCTCGCAAAAATAGTTTGCGACATGTACCGCCGTTAACGGCGTAAAACCATGTTCAGGCACCGCCGAAGGGTAGTTCTTTTCAGGGACCATCGAGGGGTAATCGTGATACGTCACGGATTCCACCAACGGATCGGGAAGGCCCCACAACTCCAACAGGTAGCCACCCGCTTCCGCATGCGTCGATTGGAAGACCCGCTTCTCCGCCTCGAACAGCGACAGTTTCTCCGCCTTCGCCAAGCGCAACGCGTCGCCCAGCTCCTTCGGCATACGCGTGGCCAGAATAACCAAGCCCAAATCGTGCAACAGGCCGCCGGTAAACGAGTCATCGATAATTTGCGCTTCGTCTACCTCATTCTTCGCGATCTTCTTCGCATACTCGCCTACCTTCAGGCTGTGATCCCAGAGCGATTCCACCGAAAAACCACTGGGCAGCTCCTTCGAAGTCATCAGCGAAAACACCTCGACCATCAGCACCATGGCGCTAATCTTCTGCATCCCGAGCAAGCTCGCCGCCTGCACCACACTGGAGACCTTATTTTTCAGACCCGCTCCCGCTGAATTGACGACCTGCAAGAGCTTCGCACTCATGCCAATATCTTTTTCGATGATCTCCGCCACTTTTGCTAACGATGGATCGGCCGAATGAATCTCGTTCATGACCTCCTGATAAAGCACCGTAAGCGACGGGACGCCGCCCACAGCATGCAGGCGTTTTTTCAGAGGCGATTCAGCGAGGTGATCGCGCAGCGAACACGCCCGGGTGATCAACACACGGATCTTGTGCGGCTCACACGGTTTCTCCAGGAGCTGATGCGCCACATTCGACGCTTTTATTATCGAGGAATTGCTGCCAGAGCCCGTCATTCCAAAGCGAATAGAATCGGGGTAGAGCGTCTTTATCTTGGTAAGGAACTCCAGCCCGTCCATTTCCGTCATGCCCAAGCCGGCCACCACCACATCCAACGGCGCACCAGCCGACGCCAGGGTCAGGGCCTGCTTGGGGCTCGTCAAGAAAGACATTTCCCAGAGGGCCTTCTCCGATTGAAGCGATCGCTCCAAATCCTGGAGGTGCTTTTCCTCATCATCGACAAAAAGGATACGCTTCATGGTTCTCCGCTGGATAGATAGGGAATGCGAGTCAAGATGACAGGCACCGGTCTGCAATTAGGGGGCCCAAATAGGGGGCCAGACAGCAGTATGCTATCGGGCCTCCCCAAGCCAAACTCATTATAGCAAAATATCGAAAAGAGGGCCGGATTGTCGATAAAATACCCCGGTTCAAAGCGGGATTCAAATGTCTGGGCCGACGGGTGGCCAAACCGTGCCGCTCACAAAACCGGTACACGAATCCCAAACCAAATAACCTCGGCGGTCATCGCAGACCGCCGAGGCCCATTATCATTCTTGAAACCAAGAATCGCCTACAAGTGCTTCTTAAACCAAGGAACCTCAAGGCGCATCACGGCTTTTAGAGCATTTTAACTTTATATAGCTACGATGTTATACTTGCTCTATGAGGCCAA
>JAPYPO010000769.1 GCA_029937645.1 Candidatus Hydrogenedentota bacterium | reverse complement strand
CCATAGGGCTGAGCGGCTTGATGCGGCAACAAGGCGTGCCCCAAGCCCAGCATTCGGGCGCGCGCCATTATGTCCGGCCGATACCACAGCGGCTTGGCGGCCGGCCCCCAGTAGATCGTCTGGTTATCCGTGGAAGTTCCGAATGCATAGGTGTCCGCGAACGAAGTCGGGTGATCGGGCCCGTCGCACGGGTCTTCGGCGGACGCGCCCGCCATCCAATCAATCGAGTCGAGGCCGAGCGCGTCGACGTTCATGGCGGATAAGTCAGGCGAGCCGCCGGACCCGGGAATCCAGAAGGTCTCCCACAGCGAGGCTCCCTCATCGAGCCAGATCTCGAGGATCTTGTAGCCCGCGTGATTCGCGCACGTCCACTGAGTGGAGGTCCCCACCGGGACTCCGCCCAGTGCGGGGTTGGGTAGTGCTCCCCAATCATCACACGGGACCTGTGCCGAGGCTTCGGAGGGCGACAGCCCTGCGACCGAAAGCGATGCGCTGGCTCCCAGCACCGTCTGCGCGGTCTGCTTCAAAAAGCGGCGCCGCGTGTAGCCGAGACCCATTCAGCCCCCCCCGTTGCGAGTTCCGTGACCTGACCGGAATCCGCCGCGGATAGGAATTTCAAGCTGCGTTTTCTACACCACCGATAGTAGACAATACGACAACCAAGCCGCGGGAGCATAGGAGAAACAAGCCCCCTTTTCCCCAAACGTGCTGATAAGGGACGCTATGTCAAATCGTGCATAGGAAGAATAAGCCCCCGATTCGCTAGGCGAGAGAGTAACGAATCTGTCGGCGTGGCTCGGATCTGCTCGAGAGGCTCGGGCGCGGGGCACGTTTGGCGAAAAGGGGGCTTGTTTATCCTATGCGCCAACGAATCGTCTAATCGATACGACGAGGCACGCGGGAATCCCGTCACGAGAAATACACCGCACGCGTTGGTCTCCCTCGCCAGCACCGAATTTCCCCATCCGCTCCAGCCCGCAGAGTTCGCGGACATGGGCGATCTGGGTTATGGCGCGCATTCAGCTTTGCAAGCGCGATGTCCCTTAGTACAGATCGCCTTCACTGACGTGACCGTAAAGCCATTAGCCGGAACACACTTGGAGTTACTTGTTTTTGGCGTCCACCAGTATCCCGTCTTTTGCCCCTTGAGGCGGTAGTAGCAACGCATCGCGCCGGGTTGGTTCATGATCTCCGCTTTGACGAACACTACTTCGATGCGCACAAAAATATCCTCCCATGCGAATGGCCCCTGGCCGTCCAATGGCTTCACCATGAACTCCATCGGACTCTTTGTTCTGCATGAGATCAGTTCGGCCTCCGCTGGCGTACCCCACACGCCCAACACCAGCAGTATCAACGAGGCCAAAAAATAAGCCGGTAGTTTTTCCATTTTGTTCCGCCTCCATTGTCGATTGGATCGATCGCTTGTTTATCGTATCGCGGTCGAGCCCGATCTTCCTGCGCAATTCTCTACACGCCCGCCTGCCGAGCTCCGCCAGAGTTACTGAACACTCGTGCCCGCGTTGGACCCTTCGCCCGTGATTCCGAGTGATTTGTCATTCGGTTACTTATCGGCGGAATTAAAAAGCCCCGTTAAAATCCCT
>JAPYPO010000183.1 GCA_029937645.1 Candidatus Hydrogenedentota bacterium | reverse complement strand
GTCCGGGCAAGGGCGAGAGCTATTGGGCCTTGCCGGGCGCAGGCATTCTCCAAATCAGCGCCGATCTTGGTCGGACCCGCGTGATGTCAACCTCCGACGCGATGCGCGATCTCGGCATGCACAATACAACGATCTGGTATGACGCGCAACGGACGCCTTTCCTCATCTTTCCGTCGACGAGCGGCACGGTGTTCACGACCACGCTCGACGGAAAATTGGTCCATAGGCTGACGCCGCCCACGGAGAAGGATCGGTTTGCGTCGGAAGTGGTAAACAAGTATTTCGCCGATGGCAATCGATTCGTCCCCACGGACGTTGCGTATCATTCGGGGCGCTACTACATCACGACGGGGTATTCCGAGTTGGACTTTGTATTGTCTGCAAAGATTAATTCCACGGCCCCCTTCAGTGCCGACTGGTCTGCCCGTGCCTTTGGCGGTCGCGGCGAAGGCCTCGGCCAGTTTGGCACCGGGCATGGGATCACAGTGACACCGAACCTTGAGGCGCTCGCTGTCTCGGACCGACCCCGCGCGGAGCTTGACCTGTTTGGCTTCAAGGGCGACTATTACGACACCGTTAAACTGCCCAAGGGCTCGTTTCCCTGCGATGTGGATTACCTGGAGGACTACGCCACGGTTGGCTGCCTGAATGGCCCCCAGGGCGATAAGGGCGCGCCTATCTACCTGCTCAAAGACAACGAGGTGGTCTCGACCATCTTGCCAAAAGAAGAATTGGGCTTGGAGAACTTCCAGCATATTCACAATGCCGTGATGAAGCGCTACAACGAGAAGCTCTACGTTATCGTTCAGGCGTGGAACCCAGGGGACTTCGCCATCTTGGAACAGGTCACCGACTAACCTCTGATATTTCTTGCGGCTCGCGGGTACGCCCGCGAGCCGCTTCTTTTTGAGAAGCGCCCGAGACTCGAATAAGGAGATCTATGATGGCCTCGACCGGTTCCGTAGCGACGATGGTGATTGAACCCGACTATGTGGAACTACGCGACGCGGTGAGCCGGGTCTGTCAGGATTTCCCCGGCCCCTATTGGCAGGAGCTGGACGCGAAATCGGAATACCCAACCGAATTCGTGAATGCGATGACAAAGCATGGGTTTCTCAGCGCGCTGATTCCTGAAGAATACGGTGGATCGGGCATGCCCCTCCGCGCGGCCGGCGTCATTCTTGAAGTCATCCACGAGACGGGCTGCAGCGCGGGGGCCTGCCACGCGCAAATGTACACGATGGGGACCGTGCTCCGCCATGGGAGTGACGAGCAGAAGAATAAATACCTTCCGCGCATCGCGACGGGCGAGTTACGCCTCCAAGCCTTTGGCGTGAGCGAACCGACGACGGGTTCGGATACGACGCAACTGCAAACGCGCGCCGAGCGGAAGGGCGATGTCTATGTCGTGAACGGGCAAAAGATTTGGACGAGCCGCGCGCTGCATTCGGATCTGATGTTACTCCTCGCGCGCACGACGCCGAAGGATCAGGTGAAGAAGCGGACGGAAGGCATCTCCACCTTTCTCATCGATATCCGGGACGCGCGCGACCGGGGGTTGGATATCCGCCCCATCGACACGATGATCAACCACCACACGACGGAAGTTCATTTCGACAACTTCGAGATTCCGGCGGACAGTTTGGTCGGCGAAGAAGGCAAGGGATTCCGGTATATCTTGGACGGCATGAATGCGGAGCGGATCCTCTTGTCGTCCGAGGCCTTGGGCAACGCACGTTATTTTATTCGCAAAGCCGTGGCCTACGCGAAGGAACGCGTCGTATTCGGAAGGCCCATCGGCCAGAACCAAGGGATTCAACTGCCCATCGCGAAGGCCTACGCGGAAACGGAAGCGGCGGAACTGATGGCGCGAAAGGCTGCGGCCATGTTTGCGGCCGGTCTCAATTGCGGCGCGGAAGCGAACATGGCGCATCTCCTCTCCGCGGAAGCGGCCTGGAACGCAGCCGAGGCCTGCTTCGAAACCTTCGGGGGATTCGCCTTCGCGCGCGAGTACGATATCGAACGGAAGTGGCGCGAGTGCCGCCTGTCACGAACCGCGCCTATTTCCCCGAATCTAGTCCTGACCTATATCGGGCAGCATGTGCTCGGGCTGCCCCGGTCGTATTAGTTCGTAACGGTGCCCGAAGTCATTTCGGCTCGCGAGTACGCTCGCCCTCCCAATTGGAACCCTCCGGGCTTTGCCACGCTCTTGATAGAACTTATTTGACGACCCGTTCGCCCGCTTCGTTTTCATACGGTTGTCCCCGTTTCACATGGCCGAGCCGGGCTTCGTAGAAAATCCGCTGGACGGCGGAAAGCGAGGCTGGCGGCAGGTTGTTGATCTTCACCAGTCGTTCGTAAATGGTCCAGCGGTCATTGTTCTCGCCCAAGACGATGCTCGCGTCTCGATCCCGCGACCGGCGCGTGCCGGACTCTTTGTAGGCAGAACTCCGGATGATCCAAATTAAACTATCCCTCTTTTCCCAACCGAACCCGGTCGAGCGAAAGGCGTCTATCAGTTCGTAGCGGGCGGCGCGCGTTCGGATGGCTTGAGTAATGGCGGGATCGTCAAGGGTGAGTGGCCCGCGGTCCGCGATATCGGGATTGCGATTCCCGGCGGCGATTTCCCTTTCTACCTGCCCAGCGAGCGCCCGCAAGTCCTCGACGGGCACGTCGGTGTAGTTCGGTTTCAGGGAGACAAAAGGCTGCACCACGGAGGTAACACCCTGACAGCCTACTGCGAAGATTACTAGCGCGCCGCACAGAACGATTTTTTGAGTCATAGGTTCTCTTTTACGATTATCCGGTTTTTGCCACTGTTTTTTGCCTTATATAAAGCCGCGTCTGCGACGGCGACTAACACGCTACTCTCTTTCATCGTGCTGGAATCGAGCACGGTCATCCCGATACTGACGGTTACCTCTACGCCCTCAGGCAGCCCATCGTAATGCTTGCTGGATATGGCGTTGAGTAGCCGGTTCGCTTGAAGGAGCGCGCCCTCCAAGGGAGTCTGCGGCAACAGGACGACGAATTCCTCCCCGCCGTAACGGGCCACAATGTCATTGCTCCGCACGGCGCCCATCATACGCGAGGCAATTTCGACGAGCACTTTGTCGCCTTGTTGGTGCCCGTAGGTGTCGTTGATACTCTTGAAGTCGTCCACATCGACGAGCATACAGGCCAGCGGAAGAGCGTACCGCGCGGCGCGCTCATATTCGTCTTGAAGCCTGTCGCGGAAATAGCGGTGATTGTAGACCCCGGTCAGGCCGTCCGTTACGGCGAGGCGCTCCAGATGTTGGTTGGCCCGCTGAATACTGTCCAGCAGATGGGCCCGCTCCAACGCGTTTGCAGCCGCTTCCCCGACGATTTCACAGAACCCCACGTCGCGATCCGTAAAGACCCGGCCACGGAGCGCTGCCCGTAGAAAAAACGACCCCACATTCTGATCGTAGAGGACGATGGGGATTACAAGGATGGCGGTGATGCCCGCTTTGCTCAGGTCGGCCGCGAAAGGCGCCATGAGCGAATCGGATTCCACGTCGTTGGATAAGACCTTTCGGCGGCGCGACAATGCGGCACCGATTTCGGGGTATTTGGCGAGGTCGATCTTGAGATCGCTGACGGCTTCGTCCTCGTGAGATGCGAGCACATGCCCCTCCAGGCCGTCGTCCCATACCTGGACGACGGAACAGCGATCAATGTCAACAACGGAGGCAATCTGCTCGACAAACACGTATAGGATATCGTGGGTGCGCCGCTTTGCGGAAAGGGATTTTAGGATCTCCAGTACCGACGCCAAATCGTTCCTATCGAGAGCGGACCCGGCCGTTCCCGTGGATGCACGGGTCGACAACTTGGCGATAATGCGGAACGTGTATTCGGAATCCCGTTCGGGATCGGAACTGGACTCGCGACCGGGAAGCGCAACACCGTTGGTGGGCTCGGATAATTGAAGGAGCGCGGCCGCCGCACCGCGTACCTGCGAACGCACGCCGAGCCAACTGCCCATGGGGGCGTGTCTGCGGTGGGGGGCCGGCTGATCGCCGTGGCAAAACGCAACGCCCAGCGCGAAGCAGGGCGTCAGCGCGAATAAGAACCGATCCTCTCCGGTAAGAGGCTCTGGGAGATCGGCTATCACGACTTTCGGAGGATCATGGTCGACCGATTCGCCTTGCCCGAAAACACACACTTGCCCAGCGCGCGCCAACGCTTCGGGAAAACGGGGAGCCTCTTGGGCGGTGATCCCATCAACGACGAGCAAGAGGTTGTCGTCATGGACTTCCGCAGAGATCTCCAGAATTTCGGAGGCGACCGTCTGAAAATCACGCTCGCTGTGGATACATGCGGTGGCGAATTTTTTTTGGGTCGTCAGCGCTTCGAGGCGCTCGAACAACGATCCACGGGTTGCGACGCTCAACTCCGAGACTCCCTACTTGGCTTGTTGCTCCGCTGCGTTCCACAACGATATAGCGAAGGATAGTGCTCCGCGCCAACCCGCGTTAGCCGCCACGCTACCCTGTTTACACTTCCTGAGTCAACCCGCTCCCGTCAACCGGTGAAGGCATGAAGATCCCAGGCTGGCAGCCCGTACCAACAGGCGAACGCGGGCCACGATTGGCAATGGCCACGGGCGGCTAGAGGTCGGTCGGCGAAATGTGCTCGACCACGGTAACCGGCGTAGATCGCACCACCAAATCGTAGAGTTCCTCCACATCCTCTTTGAGCATTCGAGGACAGCCGCTGGACGAATACAAGCCGATGGATTCAGGATGGATTGTTCCGTGAATCCCGAGATCGCGGGGAAGCCCTTCTTCTTCGGGGACCATCGGCATCCAGCGTGTTCCCAGCTCGTTACGCGGATCAAGGGAGGGAACGGGTTCCGAGCCTGGCTTGAACCACACCGGGTTTTTCTCTTTGTCTCCGATGCGGTATCGACCGAGGACTGTTTCATGATTGTCCCGGCCCAGTCCTGTTGCATAGACTTTGAAGACGCCTTCTTCGTCCAAGAGGAAAATCCGGCGCGAGGATCGCTCGATTACGACGCGGAAGTCTTTGGGTGTGTATTTGAGGTTTTGGCCCAGGTGTAGCTTATTCGGATTGGTTATTCCGTTGGCACGCATCAACAGGCCTTGCGTGGTGTTCAGCTTGATGCCAATGTTGGTAAGGACATCGCCTTTCTGCACGGTATAGACTTTGCTCGTTGAGGTTCGCTTAGAAGACAGGATGAGCTCTACGTTCAAACGGCCCAATTCGGTCATCGCTTCTTGCCAGTCCTCTGAGTCGAAAGGCGCGTCGGTTACCGCCTGCACGAACAAGTCGCGGGCTGCGAATACGTCGCCGTCCCGCTCTTTCTGCTTACCCAAGCCGGTGAGCGCGCCGCCCCGTAGTTTCGGCGGTGCGTTGGCGCGGACGTCTTCGTACACGGTGAGCGCGTCCTCGACTCGTCCTTCCCGTTCGAGAAGGCGACCGTAGGCCATCGCCGCGATAGGCTGGTCGGGATTCGAGGGATAGTCCTGCGACGCGGCGCGCAGACTTTCCAGCGCCTTGTCCGCCTCCCCCGCGCTGTTCTGAATGTCGGCCGACAACATGAGGGCTCTGGCCGAGACGACTGGGTCGTCAACCCGGGCCAATACCGACTGAAGCAACAACTCCGCCTCGTTCGTTTCGTTCGCTTCCAAAAGCCGCTCTACCTCGTCAAGGTTTTCGCCCGCCGAGGCTTCTGCTTCGCCGCCCACGTAGTCGGTGTTGAACCAGTTCGAGAACTGCATCACGCCGTACCCTGCGGCGGCAATAAGGAGGATGCCAAAGATTATCTTGACCAGACTGGGATCGCCGGGACGCCCTCTAGGATTCAGGCTCGACCTTCGTTGTCTCATGAATCTATCCTTCGCCCCTAAGTGTGCACTGCTCCATCACGATTCGCCCTGCTCTAGTATGCCCGCTGCCGGTCGAGGGTTGCGTCATATCCGGCTGTGAGAGCTTCGCGACAGGTCCATCAGCAACTCGGTAATCGACTGATACCGGGCCTTGGGCTTCCTACGCAGGCATTTGAGGACGGCCCGGTCGATCTCCGGCGTGACATCAATGTTATATTTGGAAGGCGGCTCGATACGGTATTTGCTGCTCAGAATCTGCTTTTGGATCGCCTTGGCCCCATTGCCGTCGCAGGGATGACGCCCCGCAAACAGTTCATACATGGTCAGGCCGAAGGAGAAAATATCGGACCGCTGATCCAATTTTGCGTACTTGTTCGAGAGTTGCTCCGGAGGCATGTAGGCACGCGTGCCGCCCCCTTCTTTCATCCAACGGGTCCGCCAGTTCGCCGTCGATTTCGAGAGTCCGAAATCGAATATCTTGACCTGTTTGTGGTCCCGGGTGAGCATAAAGTTTCCCGGCTTAATATCGCGGTGAACCACGCCGTGCTGATGAAGAAAATCGATCCCGGAGCACAGCTTGGCCATTACGTATTTCATTTCCGCCAGGCTCAAATCTTGATTCTCGATATGCTGGCGAAGGTCAAAGCCGTCGACGTACTCCATCAGAAGACAGCGGCGCATGTTTCCGTTGCGATCTTCCTGTTCGATAATTTCCTTGTGGTAGCGAACAATCGCTTCGTGGTCAAGGCCGGCCGCAACGAGAATCTCGCGACCGAGGTGATCGCGCCGACGGCGTTTCTTCTCAAGGTCGTACCGGCGATCGAGAACTTTGATCGCCACATATTTGTCGCGCGACCTATCGATAGCCTTGTACACCGTACCCATGCCACCCGTCCCGATAGGTTTGATGATTTCGTACCGGTCCACATGGGTGATCTCAAGCTGATTGTCCTCCTCGTCCGCAAAGGAAACATCTAGCTCGTCTTTTCCGACGAGATCCTGGTCGTCAAGCTTCAGCTTTTTCTTCTTAGTAAACATGAGCGTAAGCGCCTATCACCTAATCGTGTGAGTTCCGAACTTTGTCGCGCTTCTCTGCGGCCCTAACGTCGATCACGCCGGACAGGGCCTATCCCGCTTTCCAGTTTGCGTTCTTCGCGGGTACGGCTACCTCTTTAAGTATATCACGCAGAACTCCCTCTTGCGTTACTCGCCGCAGGCGACTCTCCGGGTTCAAAACCAGGCGATGCTGCAACACAGGCCAGGCGAGTTTCTTGATATCGTCGGGGATGACGTACCCCCGGCCCAAGACGGCCGCATAGGCCTGAGAGGCCCGAAACAGGGCGATCGAAGCCCGGGGGCTGGCGCCCAACGATAGATGCGTCGAGTCGCGCGTTCGAGTGACAATCCGAATCATGTATTCACGTACGCTTTTGTGGACGAATATCTCCCGCACGGTCGCCTGCATCTGGCAAATGGTCTCCGGATCGGTCACCGGCTTAGTGGCTTCGATAGGATGGGATAACCTCGTCTTTTCGAGAATCTCCATTTCGCTCATGATATCGGGATATCCCACGGACAACTTCATCATGAAACGGTCGAGCTGCGCCTCGGGCAGCGGAAAGGTGCCTTCGTGTTCCACGGGATTCTGCGTGGCGAATACGAGAAAGGGCTTCTCCAAGACACGGGTCGTGCCGTCTACGGTGACTTGACCCTCGCCCATGGCCTCCAGGAGAGCCGATTGCGTTCGGGGAGTGGCGCGGTTGATTTCGTCCGCTACAATGATATGGGCAAAAATCGGACCCGGACGAAACTCAAATTCCTGGGTCTTTTGATTGAAGATCGAGACGCCGCTTACGTCGGAAGGCAGCAGGTCGGGAGTACACTGGATTCGGTTGAAGGAGCAGCCACTGGCAACGGCCAACGCACGCACGAGGATGGTCTTCGCCACGCCGGGCACATCTTCGAGCAGAACGTGTCCGCCTCCGAGCATGGCGGAGAGCGCCATGCGTACGATTTCGGTCTTGCCGAAAACCACCTGTTCAACTTCGTTGATGATTTCCTTGATAATCGGTCTGAACCGAGATTACCCATATGGACCCGTCGGCGACCGGAGCCAATGAGATTG
>JAPYPO010000768.1 GCA_029937645.1 Candidatus Hydrogenedentota bacterium | reverse complement strand
TAACATCCCCCTTGATCCCCCTTCAAAGGGGTGCAGATCTGCCAATACCTATAAAATGAAATATTTATATAGTTAGAGTATTTAATTGCAGGCTCCCCTCTCGTTGACTTAAACTCGTTTTGGACAAAGGGTTTAAGGACAACAAAAAAAGGAGCCCACAATGACGCTCGATACGATGGTAGAAGCGATGATGACCGAAGTCAAACGAAACCTTATTCATTTTTGTGAAACGTTGGACCTCTCTAGGCTCACGCCGGATGTGGCGGAGCAGGTCAGTGGCGCGCTTCAACAGACTTTGGCGGCGGCGGGCCGAGCGGGGTATCGGGCGTTCTTGCTCTCCCACGAAACGGATCAGGATCTCGTGAGGGACGCACAGGGCGAAGTGTATCGTTTCAAAAAGGTCAGCAACCGTGCGTTCATGACACCCTTCGGAAAGCTCTCCGTGCCGCGTCGATGCTACCAGAACAAGACCGATACGAAGAGCTATGTCCCCTTGGATGCGGCGTGGGACATGGAGAGGCACTATATGACGCCCCAGGTACGCGAAGCCGTGTTGTTTTCCTGCGCGATGGTCACGCCGAACGAGACGGTGCAGTTGTTGAGCAAGTGTGCGTTATTTGAGCCAGACGCAACCTCGATTAAACGCGAGGTCGTCCAGACCGGCGAGCAGATTAAGGCGCATCGCGACGCCCTGGATCAGGCGGTGCGTTCCGAAGAGTCCCCACCAGAAGGGACGAAGGCTTTGGTGGTAAGCGCCGACGGAGCCACAGTCCTGATGAACGAGGGTGGCGTCCACTTCGGTCGTTCGGCTCAACGGCCAGGTCCAGAGACTTCCAAGGAGAAGCCCACCGCCTACCGGGTCGCCATGGTTGGGAGTGTGACGTACTATGGCGACCCCGTAGCCCCAGGCAAACGGCCCGAGCGCCTCCAAAGCCGCTACCAAGCCCATATGCCTGAACGAGGCTGTCCGACCTTCAAAGCCTTTTTGGAGGCCGAATTGGACGCGGTCGATTCCCAGGCACTACCGGACGTGCCGCGCATCCTACTGCTCGATGGCGCACGTGAATTGTGGAACTACTTTGACAAGAATTCTCGCTACGACGCCTATCATCGTTGCATCGATTTCTGGCACGCCGTAGAACACCTTTCCGTAACCGCCGAAGCCTTATTTGGCAGTGGCCCCCAAGCCAAGCGCTGGTATGAAAAATACTACGCAGTCTTGCACGATTTCGACGACGGTGCCGCACGAATCGTTCGTTCCATTGACTACTACGCCGTAAAACTCAAGCGCAACAAAACTCGCGCGAAACACCTCAACGAACAACGCACCTACTTCAAGCGCAACGGCAAACGCATGCCCTATGCAACCTTTCGCCAAAACGGATGGCCCATCGGAAGCGGCCCCATCGAAGCGGCATGCAAAACCCTCATCAAAACCCGGCTCGGTCGCAGCGGAATGCGCTGGACGCGTTCCGGTGGACAGAACATTCTCGCCATACGCACCTACGTTAAATCAAATCGCTGGGACAAAGCATGGCGACACATCAAACGAATGGAACGAGCAGCATGAGCGGTACTAAGAGAACAGCACCCCTTTGAAGGGGGA
>JAPYPO010000767.1 GCA_029937645.1 Candidatus Hydrogenedentota bacterium | reverse complement strand
GCCCCTTTCTTATCCCAATTTCCCGCGAAGCGGGTTCTGACTCGCAATGACAGAAGACGGGAGGGGCTGAGCGAACATAAGTTGGCTTCATTATTTCTTAAAATGCACTAGTCTCGAAAATCCGCGGCCAACCGTTCCAACCCTTCGGCCATACTGACCAGGGGCACGTAACCCAGATCCCGTTTCGCGGCCGACACATTGTACCAATGCGCGGTCGCGAGTTGGAGCGCAACGAAGCGAGTCATCGGGGGCTCCTCTTCTTTGCCGAGCGTTTTATAGATAAATTCCAAAACCGCGCCCAACGCATAGGCCGCCCCGGCGGGAACCTTCTTCGTCAATTCGGGAGCGCCCGCGGCCTTTAGGATGCCGTTCAGCACATCGGCCATGGGCCACGGTTCGTCGTTCGTGATGTAGTAGGCCTTTCCCGCGCAGGCGGCGTCAGGCGCGAGCCGGTCGGCCGCGAGGATATGGGCCTGGGCGGCGTTGTCCACGTAGACAGCGTCCACAAGTTTCCTGCCCGAGCCGACGAGGCGGAGTTTTCCCGAAGTCGCCAGGCGGACCAAGCGCGGAACGAGTTGCGTGTCGCCTGGTCCCCAGATGAGGTGAGGGCGTAACGCGGCCGTAGCCAGGTCGTCGCCGTTCGCCGCCAATGCCAGCCGTTCCCCTTCCGCTTTGGTTTGGAGGTAACTCGTGAGGGGCTCCGGCGCGATGGGGACCGATTCGTCGATCCCTTCTTGGTCTTTTCCGCTAAAGGTTATGCTCGGGGAACTCGTGTAGACCAGCCGAGAAACGTCATGACGCCTGCACGCCGCAATAACGTTCTCGGTGGCGATCACGTTGGCACGGTGATACAGCTCGTGAGGCCCCCAGACGCCCGGTCGCGCCGCCACATGGAAGACTACATCGCAACCCTGCGCCGCCGTGTCGAGAGAATCCGCGTCCGCCAAATCGCCCTGAAACGTCTCGACGCCCTGCTCGCGTAACGCCGGATAGTCGCCCCGCGAGATGCTGCGCACGGTATCGCCCCGCGCCAGCAATTGACGGATGATAGCGCCGCCGAGGAATCCGCCGCCTCCCGTTACGAGGGCCTTCATCCGAGTTGCTCCTGTGCCCATACGGCCAGCTTCTCACGAAAAATCTTCGCGTTGTGCCGCACGTCCATCGGAAAACCATCGTGAAAAAAGAAGGTCTCGATTCCTCGAGTGATCGGGTGTGCATCTGCCCTTGCGCGCAATTCCTTCTTCAGCCCATCTCCCGTCCCCTCCGAATCACCGGAATCACGCTCGATACATAGCGCGGGGGCCATCTTCCCGATCAAACGTACCCCCACCAACGCGCTCCGGCGCACACCGGCGTGTGTGTTGAAGATTCGCTCACAGGGTATGGTGAAGTAGGTCTTGCCTGCGGCCTCGACGCGATGGGCTTTGCGTCCGCAAAACCAGAGACGGCCTTCGGCATCCGTATACCCTACGTCGCCCATGCGGTGGAAGAATCGGCTCGATTCCGGGTCCGCAATTTTCGCAAGCGCCGTGGACTCGGGACGCTCGTAGTAGGCGGGTGAAACGGCCGGACCGGCCACGCAGATTTCTCCAATCTCGCCCTCCGGCAC
>JAPYPO010000182.1 GCA_029937645.1 Candidatus Hydrogenedentota bacterium | reverse complement strand
TGGAGGTCCCCATAGACGTAGCATCCGCGCGCAATGAACCGAGGGTCTTGAGAGCCACCGGCACATCAAGGGTCAAACGGAGGGCTGCGCGGTCGAACGTCGGCCCTTTCGCGCACATTGAATCGAACGGCCAATCGAGGTACCTTAATCTGAGTAAAATCCCCTTGGGTGTCGCGTTAAAGGCTATACTGCGCCCCATGAATCTGGACTACGCGGTTAAGAATGGCATGATATGGATCAGTACGCCGGCGCGCATTCGAGCCGAATCCTTTGAAGACTTGGAGACGCGGTATTATCGATTGAGCGCGGGGGCCGTCGAAACCCTTCCGAAGATAGTCATACGGAATCCCGGCGGATCCCGGAACATGGCGATGGCGGGACTCGGCGGACAGCAAGGCGGTGGTGGCTTCGGTGGCCAACGGGGCGGAGCTGCTGGAGGTGGCGGAGGGTTTGGCGGCCAACAGGGCGGATTGGGTGGCGGCGGTGGCCAGCAAGGCGGGTTCGCTGGAGGCGGTGGCCAACAGGGCGGACTCGGCGGCGGTGGAGGAGGCGTTGGAATTGGCATCTCGAACATCTCTCAGCTTTTTTTCACCATCGATGACCGTAGGGTTGGCGAGCAGCCAAACTTGATCGCCCAACGCTACGGCGGATTCTGATTCGAAGTCTCACCCAACTCGACGTAGCCCGGTCCGCCTCCACAACGTGCTAAGATGTCGCGCATGGTATTCGTTCTTTCTCTCTCTCTTGCCCTTGGCGCTTCCGCTCCCGAAGGACACATCGCTTACCTCGTCGGGACCGAGCCCGAAGACCGTCGTGTTTATGTGATGGATCTTGCTACGGGCGAAACCGAAGCGGTGGGCCCCGGAAAACATGACGGCGCTCCGGTGTGGTCTCACGATGGGGCGTGGGTGGCGTTTGAAAGCCAATTCGACGAAGGCATGGGGATTGCCCTCGTTCGGCCCGATGGGGGGGACTCGCGTTATCTTGAGACCAAGGCGCTGTGGAACAAAGATCCGGTCTGGTCGTTTGACGACCGCCGCATTGCGTACACGGCGGGCGACGGCTTGAAACAGAAGCTCGTCGTCTACAATCTCGAATCGGGTAAGGAAACCGTGTGGGGATCGACGGAAGATCCGGGCGGCTCGGATGAGATTCTCGCTTCGCGGCCAGCCGGTTTTTTTCGTCCCCGCTGGGTACCCGCCGAAGCGATTCAGTTGTTGCTCGACTCGATGAAATCGCTTGATGACCAAATCGAATTCAATATCGTGCTAGACGAAGAGGAGTCGGAGGACGGCATCCTCGCAATCGGCCTCGACGGCGCGCCCGGCAAATATACGACAAACATCTATTTGGTCACGCCTAGGGGCTCCATGCCCATCCCCGAGTCGATCATGCCATCGCGTGGCGCCTATGCCGAGTGGGCCGTTGAATTGGGGCGGGACGGTATCGCGTTCGTTTCAAATGACGGCGGCGATTTCGAGATATTTGTCATCAACCCACGCGGCGCGTACGACGTAAGCAATCACCGCGCCATGGATACAAATCCGGTCTGGTCTTACAACGGACAATGGATCGCTTTTGAGTCCTTGCGGGACGGCCCCGTCGGCCTCTATCGCGTCCATCAAGATACCGTCCGAGTATTTAAGGTTGCCGCCGACAGCCGATCGGATAATTGGTGGCCCCGTTGGTCGCGCGATGGCAAGCAGTTGCTTCACCTATCCAATCGAAATGGAAACGCCGATATTTTCATCACATCCCTACGCGGCGGCAAGGCGATACAGTTGACCGATTCGCCGGAAGACGAACTCGCGCCCGCTTGGCGGCCTCTTCCCCGATGAACGCTATGCGAATTACCGCCGTTTTCTTGTGTACCGCCCTACCGTGGATCGCGCAGGCCCGCGATCTCGATGGCTCGCTCGGCCTGATTCGCTCACCGAACGACGGTAGGCCCGCGCTCCTCCTTCCAGGCGAGTCTTTCACCGCCGAGGTCGCTGCGAAGGCAGGCCTGTTCTTGCGCGCAGGCGAAGCGGAGTTTCCCGTGGATTCGGAATGGACGGAATGGCCCGGCGACCGTTTTACCGCGACGTGCAGCGTGCCGCCCCATCTCGCCCCGGGCCAGTACAGCCTCGTCGCGCGCACCGGCAATACCGAAGACGTCAACCTGCGATCCGTGTATATCTACGAGTCCTTTCCCGACACCTATACCGTCGCGCACATCACAGACACGCGCATCGGCTCGAAGCGGCATCCGCGATCCTCAAAGGCCATCTTCGCGAGCATCGTGGACGCGCTAAACGAAGCCGATCCGGACCTAGTCCTCGTCACGGGCAACCTTACGGAAGATGGAAGCCTGGAACAATTCGAATCGTTCATCTCCACGCTAAATGATCTGGAGGCACCAACCTTCATATGCGCGGGAAGTCGCGATCGCCAAGGGCCTTACTATAAGGCGTTCTTCGACAAGGTGAGGTACGCGTTCCGCTTCGGCCACGACGGTTACCTCGCGTTCGACAGTACGGACTATGTGGTGGCAGACGGATTGGGAACGGAGGTAGCCGAACTTCAACGGCTGCGGCGTTCGATCAAGTCTAGCCGCTGGTCTATCGGCTTCACCCACCGCTACGAACCTCGCATGGGAATCCTCGCACAACTGATCCTCTTCGTCGATGCGCCCCTCGACTTCCTGGTCTTCGGCCATTGGCATCGAGAGGCCCCACTCGACGAGATTGCCGTGCCCTGGGGAAGCCGTCACGGGCGCACACGTATGATGCTCACGCCCGCCGCTATCGACGGGCAGTTGCGCTATGTCGAAGTCGGCCCACACGAACCAAAACACGCGGATGTCCTCCAAGCCGCAAGTACCACTGACTGAATAGCGCCTGTTGCAGAAAGCGGTTTTCAGCGCGGAATAAGGATAAGGCAGTCATTCTGAGCGAAGCGAAGAATCTCTTCAACCTGTTGACTCGCTTTCAGTAAGAGATCCTGTCCCGAAGGGGCAGCGGCATGTAGCCGGGGGATGAGCAAAGCGATTCCCCCGGTCAAAGCCCCTCCAGATAAACTTCCTCGAAGAGGATGCGGCGACTATCGCCCAACCGGTGGATGAACTTATTCCTAGTTTGCCTTGAGGACCTCATCGAGAAAGTAGGTCTTCGGCAAGGACACGATATCCGCGCCAAGATCTCCTCCGCCGTATCTCCTGCGGAGAAATAGTAAGTGCCGAACGGTGACCGAGGGAATCGCTTCGCTCATCCCCCGGCTACAACCCGTTGTCCCTTCGGGGCAAATTTCCGGCTACTTAGAGGGCCCAACTCGAAATTCTCAGGCCATACCGGTATGCTTAGCGATCTAAGATTTCGACAACGACCCGGGTACCTCTAACCAACGATGTTTGCATTTCTACGAGGAAGAGTCGCCGCAAAGCCGCTCGACCACATCCAGCTCGACGTGAACGGCGTCGGCTATCTTGTGTTCGTGCCGGCCTCCGTCCGTTCGAAACTCGTCGTGGATCGGGAAGCCACGCTGCTCACCTATTGCCATATCCGAGAGGACTCATTCCAGATTTTCGGGTTTCTGCAGGAGGAGCAAAAGACCCTTTTTATCATGCTGCTGAGCGTCTCCGGTATCGGGCCGAAGGTGGCCTTGTCCATCCTCTCCGATATGGCGCCCTCGACCTTCGGCGATGCGCTTCGCCAGAGCGATGTGACGGCGTTTACCAAGGTTTCCGGCGTCGGCAAGAAAACGGCGCAACGCCTCATCCTCGAGATGAAGGCCAAACTCGGGCAAGATACGGAACTCGACGCCATCCTGGGCGGGGAATCGGATGACGAGTCCTTTGATGGCGACGATGTTGTCGCGGCGCTGCTCGCGCTGGGCAGTACCCCCACAGAAGCAAAACGTGCGGCGGCGCGGGCAAGGAAAAACTCGGCCAAGAACGCTTCCGATGAAGATCTCGTGCGGACGGCGCTGCAATCGTTGGCCAAGGTGTAGCGATGCTGGTTCCGATTCGGAAATCGTAGAATCTTCGGAGTACGTCCGAGCGATATGACTGAACGCGAAATCGAGTCGATGGTCGAGGAACAGGTGAGCATGAACAGCCTCACCTGGAAGGCTTTCCTCGGGCACGGGGTCAAGAATGGCCAGCAACTCGCACTCGATTTCCGCTATTGCCTTCCGGACCGGGACCGGGCCGAGGTACTGAAAGAGGCCCTCAAGGCCGAGAGGGGCTACGAAGCCGTCGTCGAGCCACGGAAGCATTTCGAGGGCGAATGGATTGTCAAAGGAAACACGGAGAAGATGACGCTGACCTTGGAGATACTCGATCAATGGGTCGAAGATATTATCCGGCTCGGCGGCCGGAACGATGCGCCTTTCCATGGCTGGGGGATACATCCGTGATGGCGCGCCTGCGCCGCTTGGGGGCGCCTCGTGTCTGACAGCGAAGTGATCGATCCCGGGCCCGCCGAAGATGACCGACAGTTCGACGATCAAATTCGGCCTCAGCGCTTCGAGGATTTTCCTGGGCAAGAGCCCATCAAGGAAAAACTGGGCATCTCCATCGCCGCGGCGAAACAGCGGGGCGAACCCTTAGACCATATTCTCTTGTCCGGTCCCCCCGGACTCGGCAAGACGACACTCGCGCAAATTCTTGCCACCGAGATGGGCGTCGATATTAAATCCACTTCGGGGCCCGTCATCGAACGGCAGGTGGATCTTTCTTCAATTCTCACCAGTCTTGAAGAATTCGACATTTTCTTTATCGATGAAATTCACCGCCTCAACCACGCCGTCGAGGAAACGCTCTATTCAGCGATGGAAGACTTCGAGGTGGACATCTTGCTCGGCAAGGGCCCGACGGCCCGCTCGATGAAAATTGGGGTGAAGCCGTTCACACTCATCGGAGCGACCACCCGAGCGGGTCTACTCACGCCGCCGCTACGGGCGCGCTTCGGCGATACCTGCCGCTTCGATTTTTACAGTCCCGAGGAACTTGAGACCATTATTCTACGCTCCGCCCGCATACTCGATGTCCCCACCGATGTCGATGGCGCGTTGGAGATCGCTTCCCGGTCGCGAGGCACGGCGCGCATCGCGAATCGCCTCCTCCGCCGCGTACGGGACTACGCGCAAGTCAAAGGCAACGGCACCATTGACCAATCGACGGCGCAGAAGGCGCTGGAAATGCTCGGCATTGACGAACTGGGCCTCGACGATATGGACAAGATCATCCTGCGCACGATCATGGAAAAGTTCGGCGGAGGACCTGTTGGTCTCGCGTCGCTGGCCGTCGCCATTGGCGAGGAACGGCAAACGCTCGAGGAAGTCCACGAGCCCTACCTCATCCAAATCGGATTCATGAAGCGAACCCAGCAGGGGCGCGTTGCCACGCCGCATGCCTACAAACATGTGGGCCTCACGCCACCCAAGGAAGACCAGGGGGCGCTATTCTAAAGACCTGAAATTGCGTAGAGTGTACTTAGGGAATTGGTCGAAATAATATTTCCAAGTTTGTTCAGGGGCCTGAGCAAAAATTGGGGACTGTACCAAGCGAAGCGAGGCACGAGCGTAGACGGGACTGTCCCCTTTTTTTGCGATCTTGGCGAATTTAATTCGGTGCGATCCCTTAGGTGCAAAATACGGCCTCGCTTCGGTTAACGAATTCAAAGGATCTTCGCGATGAAAGTAATAATCGACCTCTGCGTCGTGCCCATTGGCGTCGGCGTCTCTCTATCCGAATACATCGTCGAATGCCACAAGGTGCTCGCCAAGACCGGCCTCCATACGCAACTTCACCCCTACGGCACAATCATCGAGGGCGAATGGGACGAGGTCTTCGCGGCGGTGAAAGCCTGCCACGAAGCGGTCCACGCAAAAGGCGCGCCGCGCATCACGACGACCATCAAGGCGGGAACGCGCTGCGACCGCGATCAGACCATGGAGGAAAAGGTGGCCAGTGTTGAAAAGCGGTTATAGGTTTGAGCTCCGTCGCGAATAATCCGAGACTCCGCTTGTATAAGTCTTAAGCGAGCAACGAGGGGCCTGCGGTGGACGAACTTATTCTTACCTGTTCTTGCGGTCATCAACAGCGAATCTCTGTTTACGCCGTCGGCATGGCCGGAGCCTGCAAGGGCTGCGGACGCCGCATCCAGGCCTCCGAGGAAAACACCTCCGCGCCCACAGTCGAGCAACCAAGTCTCGCAGAGCAACCAAGTCTCGCCAACCAACCCAGTCCCGTCGAGGTGCCCACCACCGTCGATACACCCCGCCCCTCGGAGACCTGCCCGCAATGTGGCAATGCCTATCGCGGCGACTGGGATCGCGTCGAGACGCGGCGGGGAACGGTTTGCCATCACTGTTCCGTACTGGCGACCGAGGCCGTGCCGGATCTGACCCATCTGACAGGCCCGGACGAGCTGGACATCGAGGAGACACCCAACCTGGAGTCGCCGCCGAAGATGCTTTCCATCGGCGCCTGGACTGTCGATCCGGAATCCGCCTCTTTCAAGCGCTGGGTTGCGGCGGCGGGTCTCATCGTCGTGGCGATGACGATAGCGCTAGTCCTTACGGATGACTATGCGGGACCTGGTGGCGACGAAATCATCGAGCCAAAAGAGATTCCGCGCTACCTGACTACCCTCTACGCCATTTGGCAACTGATGATTTTCTACCTGTCCGTTTTCTCCGCCATCTACGCCGTGTTGTATCGCGAGCTCAAGCTCCCCAAGAATACGTTTTGGGCCAACGCGTTCCACATCGGGCATGCGCTACTGGCCGTCACCCTCATCTTAGCGGCAGCGGGGGGCATCTCATTCGCCCTGAGTTTCATACCCGTGGCCGGCATGATTATCGGTCGCTTCTTGATTCTTCCATTGGGAGGCATGGCCATGATTATGGCGCTCATGAAGATCCTCGACTTCGATGTGAAAGATTTCTTTCTCCTGATCCTGTTCTTCGCGCTCACACAGATCCTCGCGCAAGTGCTCACCGCCGCAGTCTGGGCACCCATAACCGCTGCAATCCTGTAACGAACGCGACCTCCAGCGGCGATATTCCTGACACCATCTCGGCCCGCTCGTGAATACATGCCCAGGAAGCCAGCAACGGGGTTAGGCCCCCGGCATAGACTCCGGACACCTCGCCCCATTAGACTATCCCAAGGATTTACCCCATGCCGCCTACGACAGCAGAGGCTCTCACGCAAACGATGGACGCCACACCAGAGGAGAATAGACCCGCACTTCGCGCCGCCGCTATCAAACTCGGCGTGGTCGGCTTCGCGATAGCTGCGCTCTTCGCGCTGTCCCTATTCGTCGATATCCCGGGCACGCTACAGGATGCCCTCAATCGGATTGAAGGGCTCGGCCTCATCGGGGCGGGGCTCTTCGTTTTGCTCTATATCGTGGCCAGTATACTTTTGTTGCCGGGATCTATCCTCACGCTGGGCGCGGGTGCCATTTATGGACCCTTCAACGGGACGCTTCTTGTTTCCATCGCATCCACCCTGGGCGCGACGGGAGCATTTCTTGTGGGCCGCTATCTCGCCCGCGACTGGATAGGGAAGAAAATCGCGGGCAACGAGAAGTTCGACGCCATTGACAAGGCCGTTGCCCAAGAGGGCTGGAAAATCGTCGGCCTGGTACGGCTAGTCCCAGTCATCCCCTTCAACCTGCTCAATTATGCGTTGAGCCTCACAAGAGTGACCCTGCGCGACTACGTCTTCGCTTCCTGGATTGGCATGTTTCCGGCCACCGTTATGTACGTGTACATCGGGTCGGCCGCAGCCCGAGTCGCCACGCTCGGCGCGGAAGAGGAAGCCGCGACGAGTCCCCTCGAGTGGGCCTTGTACGGGGTCGGCTTTGCGGCCACCGTTGCCGTGACCATCATTATCACGCGGATCGCCAAACGCGCCCTGCAGGATCACGTCGAATTGGGGTCGGACTCCGAAACATCCGAAACCTGACGCATCGCCAAGCCACTCGCGCTGCCGAGAGGTTGCTCGGATAAGAGCAGCGACCCCCTTGTCATTGCGAGTCAGAACCCGCTTCGCGGGAAATTGGGATAAGGACAAAAGCG
>JAPYPO010000766.1 GCA_029937645.1 Candidatus Hydrogenedentota bacterium | reverse complement strand
TCGCGCACGCCTCAAGAACCTTCGTGGTCCTCCAAGCCCTCATCTGCGCCGCGACGCTCAGTGGCTGCGGCGACGCGTCGAAGGACCAGGAGCCCGACCAAACGGCCATCACCTATTGGCGAACGCTGACAGGTGGCGCCGGCGATGCCCAGGATGAATTGGTCGATCGCTACAACAGGGCGCAAAATGAGATCGCCGTCGCCTCAGAGTTTCAAGGCGGTTATACCGACCTGGCCACAAAATTGATGACGGCCGTCGTCTCCGGCGTAGGCCCGGACGTCACGCAACTGGGGACCTTCGAAATCCGTCAGTTCGCTACGGCGGGCGCGTTAGTCGATCTGACAACATTCATCGAATCCGAAAATGGCCTCGACACCTCCGACTGGCCGGGGTCCATGCTGGATGCGGGCCGTGTCGGCGACGGCCTTTACTGGCTCCCCTTCAACGTGACCGTGCCGGTCCTGTATTACAATCCCCGCCACTTCGAGGAGGCGGGATTGGATGGCCCGCCCGAGACCTGGGCGGAGTTCTACGAATTCGCGCGGGTCTTGAGCTCACCGAAGGCCTCCGGTCGCTCCGCACGCAAGGGCGTCGCGTTGTGGAATATCACCTGGCCTCTTTTGTCGGCCATCTGGTCGGAAGGAGGACAGCTCACGACGAAAGACTATTCCTCCGTTACCCTCGATGCCCCCGTCGTCGTTGAAGTTCTGACCGCGTTTCAGCAGCTCGTGAAGGAAGGAGCCGCCGCCATGCCGGACGCCGCATCGGGAGGGCACCGGGCGGCATTCATCAACGGGCAGGCCTCCATGATCCTCGATTCGCCCGCCCCCTTCGACCAGATTATGGAGAGCGCCATCGGTTTCACGCCCGCAGTCGCGCCGTACCCCGGAGGCAGCGCCGGCACAATCTACGCGCCCGGTGGAGGCGGCTTAGCCATGCTGTCCACTACGCCCGAAGAGAACCGCGAAGCGGCTTGGGCCTTCATGAAATTTATGCTCTCGCCGGAACAGATCGCCTACTACGCCGAGCGCAGCGGATACACCGCGTTCACAGGCGCATCTCGCGAACACGCGGGCGACTGGATTCACGAAGCCGGTCGCGCCACCATCCACCAATCCCTTACCCACCTCCGAGGCGATTTCAGCCTCAACATGTCGCCAGCGCTACGCAACGCCTTCGACGGAGCGTTTCAACGGATCATGATTGACGGCGACGATGTTCGAGAGACCCTAGAAGCAGCGGACGCCAAAGCGGAAGCGGCGCTCGTGGAAGAACGTTAGTAAGAACGGCGCGCGGACACGAATAGCGATAGCTTTTCCCTCGGCCGGCAAGGCTTTTGCGGACTACATTCCCCTTGATCCCCCTTTGAAGGGGGATCAAGGGGGATGTTGCACTTCACTCTTCACTCAATCATTCTGAGTCGTCAGAACCTTCGGACTGAACAACGCCGCCTTCGGCTTCACAACCTCACAAGCGCCGAACGCGCCTTCGCATGTTGCGCAATCCTCCCACTCCTTGTAAGCCTCGTATAGCCCGTCCGTCCCTGGTCGCTCCTGGCGGGCCTTAACCCGGATTTCCCATTTGGAAGAGTCATCTTGAGATCCGCCGGCATCGA
>JAPYPO010000181.1 GCA_029937645.1 Candidatus Hydrogenedentota bacterium | reverse complement strand
GCTTCAATCTCATTGGCTCCGGTCGCCGACGGGTCCATATGGGTAATCTCGGTTGTATTCAAGCAGGGACCTGGCGGACAACAAGGCAATTACGGCCGCGGCGACCTTAAAACGATTCCATCCTCAAGAGACAGAAGGGGAAGATATACAACAGATTGGCGACCTCCATAAAGGTGACGCGGTCATTGCGCGTGACAAAGCTAGGGGCGAACTAGAGAAACGGTTGTGGCGTGTCCGATTCTTCGAGATTGATTTGGCATTCTTCTATGGCGGCGTGGCAAGTGGCGCTCTTTTGGTTTTCCTGATTTGCAGCATCTGTTGTGACCGTGGGGGCATTCCGCTCGGTTGACATACTCAGAGCTTGAGCCCTGAATAAACAGACGCCCCGCCAAGGTGATTGAAGCACCAAGGCGAGGCTAATCGAACGGCACTGACGCGTGCCGTCGATAGTTGCTCGGGGGCCGCGAACGATCTCAAGGAGCGGCCATGACAACAGAATTCGTTATGATCTCGTCCCTGTTGTCTCTACAATGATGAATAACGTGCCCGTGGTGGTCACGGGCGTCCCATGTGGGGGATGTCGGTTGCGACAAATTTGGATGGGAGAATACTGATGGCTTACGAAAATGTTTTGTATGAAACGGATGGACGGATCGCGCGCGTCACGCTGAACCGGCCGGAAAAGATGAATGCGTTGAGTCACGCATTGCTCGTAGATTACGCCGATGCCCTTATTGAGGCGGACGAAGATCCCGAGATCCGGGTCGCTATCGTCAAGGGTGCCGGACGCGCGTTTTCGGCCGGGTATGACGTGGGCGCCCCGCGGCAGCGTGGAAAAGCGCCTTCCTCCTCGAGCCTCACGCCCTTCCTTGATGATCGTGCGCATCTGAACTTTACCTGGGGCAAAACGAGAACTCCCTGGGATCTCGCCATTCCGGTAATTGCGCAGGTACACGGCTATTGTGTCGCGGGGGGAAACGACGTGGCGGGCCAGTGTGACATCGTGATCGCGTCGGAAGACGCTGTGATACAGCAGCCACAGATACGTCGGCTCGGCCTAACGGCTACCCATATGTTCCCGTATAAGTGCGGCGCCCAATGGTCCAAGATGCTCATGTTTACCGGTGACGCGATCAGCGGTAAAGAGGCGGAGCGCCTGGGCATTGTGGCCAGAGCCGTACCGGCGGACACGCTCGACGAAGAAGTGGATAAGTTGGCCCAACGCATCGCCTTGGTCGACCCCACGCTGCTCGCCATGAACAAGATGGCGGTGAATCAGGTGTATGACAGTATGGGACTCAAGAACGTATTCGATGCCGCGAATGCGTTAGACACGATCTCGCATACGTCAAAGGCGAGTCAGGACTTCTATAAGACGAGCCGAGAACAGGGCTTCAAGGCCGCGCTGACCGAGAATGAGAAGCCGTTTCGCGACTCGCCCAGGCCCTTCGAGGTACCGTGATTCAAGATTGATGAAGCTGGTTTTGCGCGTGGCTGCTATTGAACTGGGAACGACCTCAAGCGGCGGCCATGGGGGCAAGATTCGTTTTGATCTCGTCAGATTGTGCCTCTACAATGGTAAACAACGTGCCCGAGGACCAAATTCCGCGGCCTTGATACGACCGTAAAGGTTAATGAGTGGACGGAGAGCTTATTTTATCGTCGATACTTCATGGGTAGGGCTACCGTCGGGTCGGACGCAGTAGGACTGGACGTGCTGCCAATAAGCGGAGCATAGCTCCATAACGGTGATCTCGATTGGGTTCACGGGAAGACGCCTACCATTCGCTAACCATTCGGCGACGAGGCGGTGATACTTTTCTCGTGTCTCCGGCGAGTCGTAACGGCCCAGGTAGGTGCGGTGCCCCTCGACTTCAACAAACCCCTGGTTCGTGGGTTTATGGTGACGGTACGAAGGTGTTCTGGCGGTGCGTTTTTCGGTCATGGCTACGACGTCCTTTCGCTTGTTCGGGTAGTACTACCCGAACAAGAAATGGGTTATCGCCGCGCCACCGATGGGGTGGGTAGTCCTAACTTCAGGACTCAGCTTACTTTGTAATGGTGGGCCGTGAAGGACTCGAACCTTCGATCTTGTGATTAAGAGTCACCTGCTCTACCAACTGAGCTAACGGCCCCCCAAAGATGGGGAAAATGGTGCGGGAGACGGGATTTGAACCCGCAAGATCAACCTTGGCAAGGCCTTTAGGTTGATCACTGAAGCGACAGAAATCCTTTTTTAGAGGCTACACTATCGATCCGGTGATTGCAAGTTTTGTATCATTTTGGGGTGTTTTTCACACTTGTTCGGGTAGGCTATACCAGCAAGAGTTTGTGCGCCTCCTTTGGTAACACATCGATCCGTATTGTAGCTAAGCTGGCCTAATTCTCCCACTTTGGCTGGCTTCGGCTACCGTTTGGTTTGCAGCCTTCGATGAATCGGGCGCTGCCTAAGACTTCACAACGGTCGACATGGGTCTGTCGGTCCATCTTCGTACATGCACTCGGACAAACCTTGCCGCATTGCTTATTATTTTCTTCGTCGCAGATTCGGTTGCGATACGCCGCTCTCGACCAATCTGACCTCCCAGGAGAAAAGGAAATATCGTGTGTGCCACCCTGTGGAATCGGCGAGGAAGATAGGTTGTACGAAAGGCCCGTTCGCGATAAGGACTATGCTTGCGCTAGTATTCGCGGTGTGGCCAAGCGCATGGCGCGTTATTGACTCGTGTCGACTGACTGGTGCTCTGACCCGCAACGCATCCCGCTTTGCTGATTGGCCGCAGATGATCGCCGTAGACTGATCCACATTTTCACCGTAGCAATCGGAGGTAGCAGGAATTGAAAGCGCTCATAACCGGAATCACCGGCCAGGACGGTTCCTACCTAGCGGAACTGTTATTGGAGAAAGGCTATGAAGTGCATGGCCTTGTGCGCCGTGTGGCCGTTGAATCGCCCCAGACGCGGGTCGACCGTATTGGGCACATCCTGAATCGTATTCAACTGCATCCAGGATCGATCGAAAGCTATTCACGCCTTCTCGATGTAATCGATACCGTGCAGCCCAATGAATGTTACCATTTGGCGGCCCAAAGTTTTGTCCATGAGTCGTTTAGTGATGAATTCTCGACCATGAACATCAACATCAACGGCACCCATTACATGCTTTCTTCCCTGCGCAAGCGAAGCCCCGAATGCCGTTTCTATTTTGCAGGCACTTCGGAGATCTTCGGTAAAGTCGAGGAGGTCCCGCAACGCGAGACCACGCGCCCCCACCCGAGATCGCCCTACGGTGTGAGCAAATTGACCGGATTTGAATTGACGCGCAACTACCGGGAATCGCATGGTATATTTGCCTGTTCGGGGATTCTCTTCAACCACGAATCTCCGCGCCGAGGGTATGAGTTTGTTACCCGCAAGATTACGTCGACCATTGGGCGCATGAAGCGCGGCGAAGAGAGCCTGTTAATTCTGGGCAATCTGGATGCAAAACGCGACTGGGGATTCGCAGGCGATTATGTCGAAGCCATGTGGGAAATGTTGCAACAGGAGACGCCGGACGACTATGTAGTGGCGACCGGAGAAACGCATAGTGTTCGAGATTTCGTCGCTAGGAGTTTCGAGGCGGCGCAGCTGGAATACACCGTCGTCGATCTGCATGAGCTCACGGCCGACGATGCGGATCGGCAGGTGGAATCTCTCCGCGCAAAACCGGAAGGCCTGTTGGTGGTGCAGCATCCCCGATTCTATCGTCCTGCGGAAGTGGACGAATTGCTCGGCGACGCGTCGAAGGCGAGGAAAGTTTTGGGCTGGGCACCCCGCGTCTCTTTTGGGGAACTCGTCGCAACCATGGTCGAAAACGATATAGCCCGTGCCGAGCCCACACCATCGCGATGAGGAATGTCGGCGGCGTCATGGCAACGAAAATCGAAGTGCATGAAGTTGAGCCTGGTTTGGGCTTCGAACGTTTAGTGCTGCGGAACTTTAAGTGACTATCAACATGGACGAAGCGACGAAACATCAAGGGCTCGTGTCGATTCTGATGCCGGCCTACAACGAACAATCCACCCTTCGCACCTGTGTTGAGCGTGTTCTTGAAGCGTCGCTGCCGGACGGCCTAACGCGGGAGTTGATCATTGTCGATGATGCATCGACGGATGGCACGGGTGATATCGTTCGTGAACTGGCGCAGGAACATGCGGATGCCATCCGCGCTTTTCACCAGGAGGTCAATCAAGGCAAAGGGGCGGCCATACGCCGTGCCGTTGCGGAAATGTCCGGCGACTACGTGATTATCCAAGATGCTGACCTGGAATATGACCCGTTTGAATACCCTCTTCTTCTCGCCCCGATCTTGGAACATGGTGCGGATGTGGTATACGGGTCTCGATTCACTGGACGCAAGATGAGGCGGGTTCTCCTGTTTCACCATGAGGTGGGAAACCGGTTTCTTACCTTTCTTTCGAACGTATGCACCGGGCTGAATCTCACCGACATGGAAACATGTTACAAAGCGTTCCGCGCCCCCTTAATCAAGACAATTCCAATTCGTTCAAACCGATTCGGTATCGAGCCGGAGATCACTGCCAAGATTGCAAGGCGTAAGGCCATCGTCTACGAGGTTCCAATCAGCTATTATGGCAGAGGCTACGAGGAAGGCAAGAAGATTGGCTGGAAAGATGGGGTTTCCGCACTGTATACCATCATCAAATACCGGCTCGTTGCTGACTGCGGCGAAGAAGTGAACGGCGCCAGAGAGGTGCAGTGAATATTCCCGCACCTATGAATCGGACCTATTGCGTTGACGCGCTTTTCAGTGTAGGGAATTACGTGGATGATTTATGGAATTAATTTTCTTGCAGACCGATATCCAAGGGATTTAACGTGACAACCATTCTGGGAATTTCCGCCTTCTACCACGATAGCGCGGCGGCGTTGGTTAAAGACGGGGTCATCATCGCCGCCGCTCAAGAAGAGCGCTTTACCCGTATAAAGCATGACCACGAATTTCCCGCCAACGCCGTCCAATACTGCCTGGACGAAGCGGGAATCGGCCCGGCCGATCTCGATGCGGTCGTTTTTTATGACAAGCCCTACCTCAAGTTCGAACGCATTCTGGAGACCTATCTCGCGTACGCGCCCCGGGGCCTTCGGTCATTTATGTTGGCCATGCCGCTCTGGCTTCGACAGAAACTTTATCTCCCCCGAGAAATCGATCGGGGACTGGATAATCTTTACAGCGGCCCCATCTACTTTACCTTCCACCATCAATCTCATGCAGCGAGCGCCTTCTTTCCTTCTCCGTTTGAAGAAGCCGCAATTCTAACCTTCGATGGCGTCGGCGAGTGGTCCACGACCACATGGGGCGTTGGCAAGGGAAACCACATCGAGCTACGGCAAGAAACACGATTCCCCCATTCGCTTGGGCTCCTGTACAGCGCATTCACGTATTACACGGGATTCAAAGTAAATTCCGGCGAATACAAAATTATGGGGCTTGCACCGTACGGCAACCCGAAGTACGTCGACCTCATCTACGAGCATTTGGTGGACGTAAAAGACGACGGATCCTTCTGGCTAGACCAAAGCTATTTCAATTACTCGGCAGGCCTTACGATGACGAGCGGCAAGTTTCACGATCTGTTCGGTGGTCCACCGCGTGAATCTGAATCAACCGTCTCCCAACGCGAAATGGACCTGGCAGCGAGCGTCCAAGTCGTGACCGAAGAAATCATGCTGAAGGTATGCCGACATGTCCACGAACAGACCGGCCAGGAAAATCTGTGCCTCGCCGGCGGCGTCGCCCTGAACTGCGTGGGCAACGGCAGAATCCTCCGCGAAGGCCCCTTCAAGAACCTGTGGATTCAACCGGCGGCCGGGGACGCGGGCGGCGCGCTTGGGGCGGCTCTTTTCACCTGGCACCAAATCATGGGGAACGAGCGCAAAGTCCAAACGCCCGACAGTCAGTTCGGCTCGTACCTCGGGCCGGAATTCACCAACGTGACGCCTTTCCTCGATTCCGTCAACGCTGGGTACACCCAATACGAAACGGAAGAAGAGTTGTGCGACGCCGTGGCCGCGCTCTTGAGTGAAGGCAAGGTCGTCGGCCACTTCGCAGGCCGGATGGAGTTTGGCCCCAGAGCCCTTGGCGCACGGAGCATCATCGGCGATCCGCGAAACCCGGACATGCAGACGAAAATGAACGTGAAGATAAAGTTTCGTGAGTCTTTCCGCCCCTTCGCCCCAACCTGTTTGGAGGAGCGCGCAAGCGATTATTTCGATCTCGATTCGAGCAGCCCGTACATGCTGCTGGTCGCACCGGTCCGAAACGAATTGCGCAAGGAATTGACGGCTGAGGAGGAACAGCTATTCGGCATCGAGAAGCTCCATACGCTGCGATCCGATATTCCAGCGGTGACACATGTCGATTATTCCGCGCGCGTGCAAACCGTGAACGAAAACGTCGCGCCGCGCTTCCACGGGCTTCTGAAGGCCTTCGAGAAACGGACTGGATGCGGAGTGCTTGTCAACACCTCCTTTAATATTCGAGGGGAACCCATCGTCGGAACGCCCGAAGATGCCTACAAATGTTTCATGTTTACCGATATGGATGTGCTGGTGCTTGACCGATGCGTGTGCCTCAAGAACGAACAGCCCCCGATGGAGGGTGCGGACGAATACAAAAAAGCGTTCAAGCTTGATTAGTAAACTCCGCACGACGGTCAGGGAAATCGCATAGGGGCGATCCCGTCGCGCAGGGCGATTCCGTTGCGCATGCGCGATACCTTCGTATGCTATTATCGGGCCTTCGCTACGAGGAGAAACCGGCGAAGGGGAGGATCTGAGAATGGCTGAAGACGCCGTATTGTATGACGTGCGCGACTCCATCGCCACGATTACGCTGAACCGCGCAGAGAACCGCAACAGCATGACCGAGGAAGTATTGGACGGGTTTGTCGCCTCCATCGCGCGTGCCAAGGAGGACATCTCGTTGCGCTGTGTCGTCATCACGGGCAAGGGGAAATGCTTTTGCGCGGGTGCCGACTTCAAATCGGGCGCACAACGGGGCGGCGCCGACGTACCGCCCAACGAGCGCTCATTCGGCATGTACCAGCCCTTCCTTTCCGTGCTGGATATCGACGTGCCCGTTGTGGGTGCGCTCAACGGCCACGCCATCGGCGGCGGGATGGGCTTGGCGTTGGTGTGCGATCTGCGCGTCGCGAACCAGGAAGCAAAATATGGCGTCAATTTCACAAAACTGGGTCTTCATCCCGGCATGGCAACGACGTACCTGTTGCCCCGGCTTGTCGGGCTTCCGAAGGCCGCCGAGTTGATCATGACCGGACGCATCATCACCGGCGCGGAGGCGGCCGAAATGGGACTCGCCAATTACGCCGTCGCCCCTGACGAGGTGTGGGAGAAAGCATGGTCGCTGGCCCAGGAAATCGCCGCGTGCGCTCCCATCGCAAACCGTTGGGCCAAACGCTCGCTGTATGGCAACCTCGATTGGAATCCGGAAAAGGCAGCTCGGGCTGAAGCCGAATTGCAGTCACGAACCATCGAGACCGACGACTTCAAAGAAGGCGTAAGCGCCCTCCTCGAAAAACGAACGCCAAATTTCCAGAATCGATAATGCGGAGTAGCTCGCTCAGGTGCGACCGGCGTTCGCGTACTGCCTATCATTTCTTCCGCATCTTCGCCTAGGCGCTCGCGTGAGCGATCAGGGCGGTTTCCCAACCAGTAGCTGGCCGGTGCAATTGAGTGAATCATCGAAAACGAATTGACTTCGGAGTTGACGAATATGAATATTGATTTTTCGGGTCAAACGATCTTGGTTACGGGCGCGACGCGTGGGATTGGCGCGGCGATTGCCGAGGCGTTTGGCGATGCGGGGGCTCGGCTGATTCTTACGGGCACGCAGCCGGACAAGGTGGCGGAGTTGAACGCACGGGACGCGGAGGCCGGGGTGACGCACCGGGAGTATTGGGCGGCAGATTTCTCGGACCGCGATTCGCTGGATGCGTTTCTAGAACGCCTGAGCGGGTTGGACCGGCTGGATGTGTGCGTGAACAACGCGGGGATCAACCGCGACAATCTG
>JAPYPO010000180.1 GCA_029937645.1 Candidatus Hydrogenedentota bacterium | reverse complement strand
TATCCTGATCAATATCTTTGGGGGCATCACGCGCTGCGACGATATTGCGAAGGGCATCATCGCCTCTATGGAGCAATTCGATGTAGGTGTTCCCCTCATCGTGCGGCTTGTAGGTACCAACGAAGAAGAAGGCCGCGCGCTCCTCGAAGGCACGGAATTGATATCCGCGACAACCCTGGAACAAGGCGCCACGAAGGCCGCCGAAATCGGAGGCCAATCATGAGCATCCTCGTCAATAAAGACACGAAGGTCATCGTCCAAGGCATCACCGGGCGCGATGGATCGTTCCACACGCAGCAGATGATCGACTACGGCACGCAAATTGTCGGTGGCGTTACGCCCGGCAAAGGTGGCCAGACGATTTTCGACAAGCCCATCTTCAATTCTGTCGCCGAGGCGGTGGATGCGACCGGGGCCGACGTATCGATTATGTATGTGCCGGCGAAGTTCGCCAAGGGCGGCATGTTGGACGCGGCCAATTCCGACATCAAGATTCTCGTCGCCATCACGGAAGGTGTCCCTACGCTGGACGTGCTTGAAGCTTACGAAGCGCTGACCGAGAAGGGCATCCGCCTCATCGGCCCCAACTGCCCAGGCCTCATCACGCCCGGTGCCTGCAAGATCGGAATCATGCCGGCGAGCATTCATGCGGAGGGCAAGGTAGGCGTAATTTCCCGTAGCGGCACGCTCACCTACGAAATCGTCAACGAACTTACCAATGCGGGCCTCGGCGAATCGACCTGCATCGGCATCGGCGGCGACCCGGTCATTGGCAGCAAGTTCCTCGATCTGCTTCCTCTCTTCGAGGAGGATGAGCAAACCGAGGCGATCGTTCTTGTGGGTGAAATTGGCGGGCAAGACGAAGTCATCGCCGCCGAATACATCAAGAACAACATGAAGAAGCCCGTCGTGGGATTCATGGCCGGCGTCACCGCTCCTCCTGGAAAACGCATGGGCCACGCAGGCGCGATTGTCGGTGGAGAAGACGACACGGCCGCAGCGAAAATAAAAAAATTGGAGGCTGCAGGGATTCCGGTCGCACGGGTTCTCAGCGACGTCGTGGGACTCGTGCAGGAGAAACTCGGGTAGCGGCTTTCTCGGCCGTTACTCCTGCCGCGATGGGTCCGAATGCAACGCCTCATAGTTGCTCAGGGCAAGCGGCATGCATGGTGCAAGTTTGAGCGCACGGGAGAACGATGCCAACGCGTCTTCGGTATGGCAAAGACGGTTCAATGTGACACCGGCGTTATTGTGGAGGATGGGATCTTCGGGATCGGCCTCGAGCGCTGCTACGAACGTCGCTAGAGCCTTCACATGATCGCCATCGCTGAAGTGTTCCTCCCCCTCCTCGCGTAGCGTCATTGCGCGCTCCCGGTTCTGATATTCCTCCAACGAAGGGGCGATGGCCCGCGCCCGCGCGATGTCGTCTTTTGCCAGGGCGGTGTTGCCCATTTGGTCATGAGCGCGTGCGCGAAACCCATAGGCAAGAATGTTCTTCGGGTCCGTATCGATGGCCTTTCCAAGCCATTCGAGGGCTGAGTCGTAGTCGCCTTTGACGGTCGCTAAGGTTCCCAAGACAGCGGCAAAGTGGGGGGGCGTGTCGCCTTGAAGCACAATACCTTCCAAGGCTGCCTCTGCGCCCGCATAGTCGAGTGCTTGGATTCGCGCACCACACAGCGCGTACGCGGCGTCAAGGTAGCCTGGGTCGAGTGCGAGCGCTTTCACAGCGGATTCCTCGGCCAGTCCCGTTTCGTCGCAAATGGTCGCCGCGGCCGCAAGGTCGAACCAGGCCTTGGCGTCATCGGGATGCGTCTTCACTTTAGCCTGGGCAAGCTCCAAATAATAGCGCATCTTTTCTTCGCTGCGCTTTGTGTCCGAATCGAACCCATAGTGGTGAATGGTGATAGACGAATCCCGAAGGGCCGCGCCTATTTCCCCCAAGCTTGCACCCAGGTTTTCGTGAACCGCTTCGCGGTATTCAATGCCGAGTCCGTTCTTGAACAGGCGAACGAGGGGCACCCGCATTGACCCCGCATAGCCCCGCGCAAAGGGATCATCCGGGGGCGCGGGCGTCCACCGCCAGTAGCTCGGTTTGTCACAATAATTCGCGAGGTACGTCCAGATGCCCTGAGCGCCGTGGCCGTCCGCGTCGACCAGCGCGCGAATCGCAGAGGCGCCATCGGGATCGACTACTTCGTCGGCGTCCATATGGAGTAGCCAATCGCCTTGCGCGCGCGCGAGAACACAGTTGCGTGCATAGGCGAAGTCGTCCCGCCACTCCACCTCGAAAACCTCCGCGCCAAACGAACGCGCAATCGATATCGTATCGTCGGTCGAGCCCGTGTCTCCGATGACGATAGCGTCGGCAATGGGTTGAATGCTGGACAGGCAGTCCGCGAGACACGCGGCCTCATTTTTCACGATCATGACGACGTTCAGCGACGGCACACGCACAAATCCTTTACTCTGAGAACACGTCTTATAGACGGGGTGGCGTCTTCAATCTTGTTTGGAGGCGGGTATGATCTCATGCTAAACCGACCCCCATCGCGAGGGAATATTTTGTCAACCGGGACCACGGCGGATAACTTTTAGCCGCACGGGGACGACACCGGACTTGAGCATGCCGAGTTTTTGGGCGGCGCCCCGCGACACGTCAATGACGCGCCCGCGGACAAAGGGGCCGCGGTCGTTGATGCGCACTTTAACCGCTTTTCCGTTGCGCATATTGGTCACGCGGACGACACTTCCGAAGGGGAGTTTTCGGTGGGCGGCGGTCAGCGCATTCTGATCGAAGGTCTCACCCGAGGCGGTGGGGCGTCCATGAAATTTTCCGCCATACCAGGAGGCGTGGCCATCCGAGCCGCCGGTGATTCGGTGCGTAACGGAGGTGGTCGTATTGCGGACCCAGCGCACGGGTTTCGTGGCGCATCCTGCCGATACAAAAGAAAAAAGGAGCACGACGACTGCCGCGCTCCTAAATAGTTTCATTGGTTCTCTCGTGCCCTGCCCGCGAATGTTCGGACCAATTACAAGAACTTATTAATCTTGTCCGCGACTTGTCCTACGACTTCGGGATTCTTAAAGTCGCCGCGCTCGATAGCTACCTTCGCCTCGGCCACGCGATCCGCGCGAATATCCGGCTGGGATGCGGCGACTTGGATAGTTTGCGCGATTTGGGCGGCAGCTTGAGCTTCGCTGCTGATGGCCACGCCGTCCTTCGACGTCGCAGTCGAATCGCCTGCCGCCTCTTTATTGTCGCGGGTACTGGTCGGGCGATCGGGCTTGGGTTCGGGAACCCCGCCTATGCCTTGTATTCCAACCATGTCCCATCTCCTAAACTTGGGAGCTGTCGTTTGCCAGCTCTCTCATCAATGATTATCGGCAGCCCTAGAGGATTACTTTAGCCTAAATTTACGAATTTCTCAGGGCGAAGCACACAGTAGCACATTCCGTTCGCCGATTCAAGCATTGCAAGACTCGCCATTTTCATAAGTCATATCCCTACAGGGAGTTACCCGTAATCGAATACGAGCTGCCCACTCGGCGTGTAGCCCAGAATAAGAGGCCGACAGAGGCGAAAAGTGTTAAGAAATCGCCAAAAGCTCCGCTTTGTTGCCCCTCGGCGGGCCAGATCCCACTCCCGCATTGAGGGGGCGAACCCTCGCCCTCGCCCTCGCCTTCACCCTCGCCTTCACCCTCGCCCTCGCCTTCACCCTCGCCTTCACCCTCGCCCTCGCCTTCACCCTCACCCTCACCCTCACCTTCGCCCTCACCTTCGCCCTCACCTTCGCCCTCACCTTCGCCGGCATCCTTTTTCACCAATTTCAGTTTCACACTCTCCGCCGTGTTATTGACCGATATCATACCGTCAGAATTTTCGTAACCACTTCGGGAGACATCGAGGGTGTAACTGCCGTAATCGGGAACGATAAAGAAGGCGAGGCCTTCCTCGGTAGTGAGGGTTCCAGGTCCATCGTTGAACTTAACCTCTGCCCCGCTGAGGGGCGCGCCCGAGTCGAAGTCGCGCACATCAACGACAAGCGAAGTCGGAATAATGGCTCCCGTGCCCACCGCGACCATGACGAGATACGAGGTGCCCTCCCCAAATTGTGAGCCATCCAGGTTGCGGATGCGCAGGAAGAATTCCTCATTCGCCGCGAAGGTGTGCTCCACAACGATTTGCCGGCCCCGTGCGCGCGCCGTGCCCTCCCGAATGGGCGCTGCATTGGGGTTCGCATCCAGATCGCTCTTTCGGTACAGCTCCATCACCGGCCTGTTATTCGGTCCAGGCGCGATGAGAGCAAGTGTCGCGGCCAGCCCGGCAGGCGCACTGAACCGTACCCAGTCTTCGTCGTTGTTTTGGTGGAAATTGTGTCCTTGGACCGAATTCACCGGAAGCCATTGGGCCGTGTCGAAGGTGTCGTCCGATTCCCACGCATCCGGTATACCGATTCGATCCACAAAGCCGATTCGAGGGGATACGTAATACTGGCCCAACGCGCTTACAAAGTACTGCACGCGGTAAAGGCCGCCTTCGGTCAGGTCGGTATATGTTGATCCCCACCGGCCGGTAGCCTCATCGAAGTCGAAGGGGACATAGTCCAGCCCGGTGATCGGCTGTTCGTCGTCGCTGTCTACGGATTGCCGTTGAAAATTTGGCGGCACCACGAGTGCGCCGGCCTCGTCGATGGGGAAATCCGTGACCACATCGCCCAGCCAGAGTTCGACCGAATTCGAGTTGGCCGCTTGGTTCGGCGCGATATCCCCGATGAACACCGAAGACCCCGCCACTTCAAAGTCCGCGCCCGGCCGCATGTTCTTCGCCTGAACCGTGTCGTTGCTTTCGTTTGCGATACCATCGGCGTCGGCATCGATTTGTGGTTTTTGCAGCGGATTGACGGCCTCGATCTGAATCGTCGCCAGTTCGAAGGCTTCGCCGTAGGTACGCCCGTCGAAAATCTCGCGCCAAAAAGACAGCGAAAAGCTAATCAACGTGCGCTGGTCGAACAGCGCGATGCCTTCAATCGGCCCTCCGTTCGAGCTCGTAATCGTCAGGCGCTCGACCCCTTGCTTCAGGGCATCCTTGGACAGGGCCAAATCGTCGATAAAGGTGCCGGCTTCGCAGGTGTCAATGACGGTGGTCACGAGGGTCCCCTGTAGCTGATTGACCCACGACGCATAGACCGGCGCCTCGAGGTATTCGCTTTCGCTCACGCGGAATCGGTCGCGCTGGCCGTGGTCAATGAGATAGACCAGAAGGCGATCCGTTCCCTGGGCCCAGTTCGTAATCGAATCTTCGATTGCCGCGAGCGTCGGCGGGCCGTTCACGTCATTCGACCCGTTGTCGTCGATATCCACTGCACCGGTTGCGTACAGGCGAATCGCTTCCGGCGGCAGGCCCGTCACCCGAAGCGTGTAGTAAGCAAATTCCGTCAACTCCGCAAAGGTGTCGAACAGCGGATCGGACGGGTCGCTACCGAGGACGAGAATCGCCTTGGATTCCGAAGCGCTCACTTCAGGCAACACGTCAACAAAAACACGGACATTCCTGTCCAGATCCTGGCTTTCAATGATGTCAACTACCTGAGATGCGTCCCCCGCCTCGTACGTGCCGGGCCCCGAAATGAACCCGCCACTTCCGTTAAATCCGAAGTCGTAGTCGGGCAACACGCCGTTCCAGGGCAAACTCCAGGACTGACCGGAAACGACCCTGGTGCGCCAATAGTCGAGGCCGGTCTGCTCGTCATTGCGGTAGAAGCGCATGTGGTGGGAGAGGTCGGATGAACTGCTTACATTGAGCGGTGTCTCCTGATGGCCGATAAACATATCGTCGTCGCCATCGCTGTCAATATCCGTGAAGCTCACCATGCGCCCGGAGTCGCTATCCACTTCAGCCGGTTCGCTGAGCACGCCCGCGTAGACGAACCCGAAATTCCCGGTATCAAACAGGGTATTGATATAGAGAAGCTGCTCGGTCTCTGAGAAATTATTTTGAAAACTCGTCGTTACAATAAGGTCCGGCCTGCCGTCTAGGTTCAAATCGGCGGTGGCCAAGCTCTCGACGAGATAGATCTCGAGCACCTCGCCGTCCGCGTCGAAAAGAAACTCAGACATATCGATAATGGCGTCGTAGAAACCCGGCCCCCCGGGATTGTCGCCAACGCCCCGCTGGAACTTGTAGAAGAGCAACCTTGCGGCCTCGGTCGAGTCGAACGCGGTGATTACCTGCTGCGTGTCATCGCTATTGTCAAAGTTTGCCACGGCGATTCCCCGAGCCTGCACATTCGTATAGCCGTCACGCGCGATACCGCTGAAATCGAAAGTCGGATTAGCGAAGTCCATCGGCTCAATTACGGGAAAACTACCGGCGCTATAAGCGGAATACCAGCCAATAAGCCCGTCTTCTTTCTGAACCAGGAAGTCCTCCCGGCCATCGCCATCAAGGTCCGCAAACGTGTGCAGCTCCTGACGAAACCAGTTCGAGGGCCGTCCAATGCCTGTGGAGAAAAAATTCAGGTCGACGCCATCGAATGCGGAAAACTCGCCCCAAACCGGGGCGTACGGCGTCCCCACGTTTTCCAATAACCATAGAATCGATCCGCCGAAGCCATCGTCGTCTGATCGAAAAAGATCCTTGTCACCGTCGCCGTCCCAATCCCAGAACGATGCGGGTCCCTGGCCCGTGAACATCGCCGAGCGTCCCACGCTGAGCAGTTCGTACCCTTCGTCCACGAAATAACGCCAATTTTCGAAGAGGCCCTCTGCGGCGATGTACCAGTCGTCGAGCCATTCGGGGTTGATGAGGTTGGGATTCGTACGCACGGCGAAGGTGCCCGTCGTGAAGAAAATGCCGTACTCAGTCTGATCGAAGAGCGGGTTGCCTGCGGAGGAAACCTCGGAATCCCAGTCGGGTACGGCGGTGGTGCCAAAGTTTTGGACCCAATGGATCCCTTCGAGGACATTGTAAAACAGGAAGTCGATGACGGGAGGGGTGTTTACGTCCCAATCGACGAACTCGATGTCGGAAATACCGGTGTAGAAACCCGAAGTCGTACCCTTAAACAGGGGATCGCGCTCGACGCGTTCCCAACTGGGGTGTTGGCTTTTCATGGTCTTGAAACTGATGGGCGGGGGGAGGATCGCGCTCAATTGGGGGATCAACTCAGGCGCGCGCCACGAAGGGACGCGGTCGGTGCCGTTGTTGTACATGACGAATACGCCGTTATTGGATCCGCCTTGATAAAAGTATTCGACGAAGACGATGTCTTGGAGACCGTCGTCATTGTAGTCTGTGATGGCGGGGTAGACATTCGGAAACGTAGCGGTGGACGCGCGGTAGATTTCCCCAGCCAACGTGAACGAAGGCGCATTGGCGCTGCCGGTGTTGCGGTACCAGACGAGGGCCACTTCATCCGACGAGAGGAACACGAGTCCCACCACGTCCGGCCGGCCGTCTCCCGTTAGGTCCTCGAATTCCATGAACGGCGTGAGTATAGCTCCATCCGGGTCGGGGAGATCCAGGTCTTTTTGGCCCCCAGGCACAAACGAACCGCTCGTCCCGAGATTGCGGATGAGCTGAGGAGGCTCACCCAAATCAGGGCGGAATACAAAATCGTTGTCCTGGTCGCCATCGATATCGACTACGGTCATGCCAAAACTGCCGAAGGTGCGGCCGTAGACGATTCCGTCGGCCGGATGCTGCGTCCCGTCGATGGGATCCGTGAATACCGTTCGCCCCCACGTCTGGTGGGTGAACTTCGGCGTATCGTTGGCCACGCCTTTGCCCGTGGGAAAGGGCTGCGGAGCGAGAATTTTTTGGATTCGGCGGCGCTTCAGTTGGTACAGATGCCGTCGAGAGAATACCCGCCGTGTCGAGGGGCCCTTCTACAGGTTCCGCGGCGGAACTCGTGACAAGCAGAATCGTAAAAACAGCGAGCAATACTACGGGTCTCATGGTGTCCCTCCCAGGCGCCTCTCTTCGGTATTGTGATCTAATCAAACGGGTGGTCGGTGGAAATTATACCAGACATCCGGGGTGGGGGATTGTCCGCCAGGGTACTTGCGCAGGGCAATCGCACTAAATCCTAATCGCGGTTCACGTTTTATCTGACGCCGCCCC
>JAPYPO010000179.1 GCA_029937645.1 Candidatus Hydrogenedentota bacterium | reverse complement strand
AACGATGCCGGCGGATCTCAAGATGACTCTTCCAAATGGGAAATCCGGGTTAAGATGAATAACTTTGATGTGGCAATTCGAGACCGGTTCTCCCCCATGCGTAACATACCCTTCAAGTCTGCCACCATGGCCGAGCACAATCGTTACGGGATCGCCGGCTACCGTCGACGCCACGGCCCGCACGAACGCGGGCGCAAAACCGGGATGCTGGGCACCGATGAGGAATTGCTCGTCGGCGAGCCCGCTGACTTCAAATGATCCGTCGGCTCCCGATACGGCGTGAATATTCTTGTCTTCTTCGTCCGATATTCCCATCAAGATTTCCACGCCTTCAATGGCGCGCCCATCGAGGTCCGTCACGTGCCCCCGGATCCGCGCGCTACCCTGGGCTACGTCTTCCTCGTCTGAAACGGGCGGGGCTTCCTCATCGGCCGCGTCTTCCATTTCGCCAGGCGAATCGCTTGGGATCGGTCGGGAGAGCTCGGCAACATCTAAACTATCTGGCCCGCCAGTATCTCCGCGCTCCGTCTCAGCGGAAACCCCTTCCGCTCCCGCTGCCGAGGGCCTCTCCCGCACAGTCGGGAATTGCTCCTGCACCTGTGGCGCGGTCGAGCCACGAAAAAAGAAAAGAACTCCCGCGACTAAAAGAGCGAATCCGATTAGAAGAGACGTTTTCCTCACAATCGCCTGATTTTGACGGTGATGTCCGCTCATCGAGGTCCCTCCCGGGTTCCGGCCAACATTTACCATACTACCATGCCGATCTAAGTCGCACCGTAATATTTCGGGCTTCGGAAGCGTTTCTGGGATGGTGGATACCGATGGCTCTGGGCCAATTTTCTGGTGACGGCGTGGTCTTTCCTGTGGTATCTTTCCCTGTGGCGTGTCTGTGAGAGGAGTGCGCGGCTCATCGTGCCTCTGTCCAAACTACTGGCAAGTTCCGCGTAATGTCGGAGCAGGAGGAGAGAAATCATGTTTGCATGTGGCAAATCGACGATTGGTAGGCACAGGACGACACTACTTTCGGCGGTGGCCGTGTGTCTGGCCTTCAGCTATTCGGCGCTGACGCTGGCCCAACAGTTTCCGGTCAAAATTGGTTCGAGTGGACCGCTACAATCGGAAACGCAGCGCGAGGTCCTTCCGTACATCGAGATTACCGGCGACGGTATGTACAAGCACCTGGAGGCGATCACCGGATTCTCACGCCAGAGCCGCGACGATGGCGATCTCCTATGGGGACGCCGCGCGGGAAGTAAATATGAAAAAATGACCGCCGATTATGTGGCGTCAAAATTTGAGGAGTATGGGCTGGAGCAGGTTCATCAGGAACCCGTCGTCAGCGATCAGAACCAGTGGATTCCCCGTAAAAATAAGCTCGTCCTGATAGGGGGATCCTCCTCCGCCGCACCCAGCGAAGATCGCCTCCTCGGAACGGTGTTCACTCCTTTTGCGGCGATCCCGACGCCCGAGGGTGGGCTGGAGGCACCGATTGTCGATATTGGAAAGGGCGAGCCAGCCGATCTCGAGGGCCGCGATCTCAGCGGGAAAATTGTGCTGATGCACGTTTATCCCGAGTGGGGCGCAGAACCACACGCAGGTCAGGCGATTTTGCCGAAAATACTTGAAGAGAATAAGCCTCTCGCCGTCATCATGGGGATTCATCAGCGCGGCGATCCCGCTATCCGATACGCCGTCAGTGGCGGCACCGGATCGGAAAACGGGACGTGGGCCAATCTGTCTGGAAGCGACGCGACCTACCTTCAGCAAGTGATCGCCGATTCCGACGAATCCTCTCCACCACGCGTCCGCCTCACGGTGCAGGGTGACCTACAGGCCGGGATCACCTCTCAGAACACCTACGGTTTTCTCCCCGGCAGAACAGACGAGTACATTATCTTCGTGGCCCACACCGACGGCTGGTTCGAAGGAGCAACCGACAACGGATCGGGTGTTAGCGCCCTGCTTGGCCTGGCCGAGCACTATTCCAAAACCCGCAAGGGCAGACGGCGACGCCACATGTTCTTTGTAGCCACAACCGGTCACCACGCCGACTCGATAGGTGTAAAGAGCCTCATAAAGGATCATCCTGAATTCATCTATATAACATCCCTCACCGTTAATTTGGAGCAAATGGGATCGGTTTCGCCTCCGGAAGGATCCGGATACGGCGACCCCTACGTCGAGACGAAACACACGATGTACGTCCCTTCCGGGCATCCCTTGCTTGATGGGATTATCAAGAAGTCCGCCAAGCTATTCAGCTTGACCGCATCCGAAAGACCCCGAGCGAGATATTGGGGCGACATGGGCCCCTTCGATTCGGTCTACATGGCCATGCTGAGCCTGATACAGGAATCGGACGACGCTTTCTATTGGGCCAAATCCGAGGAGGATACCCTCGACAAGGTCAAGCCGGGAGGGCTCGAACGAGCGGCCAGAGCCTTGGCGAAGTCCGTGGACGAGGCCAACAAACTGACCCATTCCCAGATAACCATCCCCATGTCGGAGGCCGAGATGACTCGGTAGAGGGGCGTATAGGTAAAGACGCGCCCAAATATTCGGCTTTACCCTAGCTGTCTTCAGGCATTGGAATTACTCCGGCTACACCTTCTCGGCGGGTTTCCGAGCCAGGAAACTACATTTTAGGCTTGAAAACCAACCAAGTTCCTCATTTCACTACCAATCCAATAGGAATAATTGTTATTTGATAGGAGACGCGGCATTTGCTACTTTATAGGAGCTAAGGATCATTCGAGTTATTAAGTACTCGCTTTTTGGGCTCCACAGCATGTGTGCGCGTTCATTCGCTGCGGAAGTGGAGTTGGCTCAATAGAGGTACATATATGGAAGCATCGGAAAAACAGCTCCGGGAATTGGACGCCCTGTCGGAAGCGCTCGTTTTCGCCGACCCGACCGATTCCGAGTCCCTAGTGAATTTCAATTCGCGTGTGAAGAATATTGCAACGTGGGTTGCTGGCCACGGCCTCACCGCAAGCGAGACTGCCTTGGGCCACGCCTCGAAGAGCATGGCTGGCGTGTCCGACAAAGATGGCGAAGGGGTCGAGGCGGCCCTTGGATTTATCAGCGAGACGGTGTCCGCTTTGCAGATCGTCATCCGCGATGGGCGTCCCGAATCCGAAGTCACCTTTCCCAATGCCCTACAAAGTCCTGACAGCAAAGACTCGTCCGGCGCGCAGGAGTCCCTGCCGCTTACGCTGCCGGCCTACATTGACGACGCTATCTTCAGTGAATTTCTTACGCGTCAGCCCGGTGTGCTCGATGAAATGGAATCCTTCATTCTGGATGTCGAGACGGACGGTTCTTCTCACGGCCTAGATGCGTTGCGGCGGTTGCTCCACACCTTAAAGGGCGAATCCGCTTTGCTCGGCCTCGAAGAGATCGAAAGGCTGTGCCATACCTGCGAGGATGTCCTGGCCGCTGGCGATCCCACGAAGCACATAGATGCCTTCCTCGATGTGAAAGATTGGATGGCATCCGCCTTCCACGCGTATGCCCTGGGAGTTCATCCCTCAGAGCGGCCTGATGCGCTGCTCCAGCACCTCGAAGCCTTGAAGTCTGCCGGGGAGGCAACCGGTTCCGGCACCGAGGCCCTTGCGGCGCCACTCGAGGAACGGGTGAACCCAATTCTGGATGTCATCGATAAGCTTGATCCTGCCGATATGTCGGCTCTCGCCTCGCTGCATACAACCCTCGAAGCCTTGTCCCTATCGATCGAAGCCGAGGGGAGCGGCGCTAAAACCGAAGTCGCTTCTGCTCTCGAAGCAGTAACCAAGATTATTTTTGAAGAGGTAAAGGATGCAGCGAAATCTCTCGTAGACGTCCGGCGCATTCTTGAGGGGGTCGCGCATCCCCAAGCCGAGGCCGCGCACGCCCAAGCCGGGGCCGCTGAGCCGACGAGCGCTGTACCGTACGCCTCTAAAAAAGCCGTAGATTTTTCCGCCATTCAGGATGGCGATCTAGAAGCACTCGAAGAATTCGCCTCGGAAACGGATACATCGTTGGAGAGCATCGAGATTCAACTCTTGGCTTTGGAGTCGAACTCGGGCGATAGCGAAGCGATCAATACTTTAGTGCGGGGGTTCCGCACGATCAAGGATGTGGCTGGATTCTTGGAGCTTCCCGATATCACGGATCTGTCCGGCGCGGCCTTGGAATTGGCCGAGAGGGCCCGCGATGAAGTCGCCGAATTCTCACCCGCGACCATCGACGCTGAATTCGATATCGTAGAGTGCTTGAAATTGCTCATCGGCGAGATGGCCATTGCTATCGAGGAACGCGGCATACTCAATCGCTCTGATCGCGTCTCGCCGATCCTGGAGAAGATTCGTGACCTGCCGACCGCCGAGGCAAGCCTACCAAAGACGCTAGCCGACGAGGATATTGAAGAATCGGAAGTCACTGAAGGGAAGCGCCTGGGTGACTTCTTAGTCGAGGCGTCCGCGGCAACAATGAAGGATGTGGAAGAGGCCCTGCGCAAACAATACGAGCCGCCCGAAGTGGCGCAATTGGGCGCATTGCTGGTCGACGCGGTTGCCACATCGAACCGAGATATTCAAGAAGCGCTAACCATTCAAGAGGCGGATCCGTCGCGCCGCCTTGGCGATATTCTCGTTTCACTGGGAGCCCTATCCCCTGAGGATCTCGAGCGTGCCCTAACCCGGCAGAGCGAAAAGCCCCAACTCCCCAAGATCGGAGAGGTCTTAGTCCGCGAGCAGGCCACCACCGCGCGCGACGTGTCCCAGGCCCTTCGTGCGCAGGAGCAATCTGTTCGGAGCGGTTTGCCTATTCGCCAATCGGTCAAGGTGGATGGGGAACGGTTGGAACGGTTGGTCGATATTATCGGGGAACTCGTCATCGCGCAATCTATGGTCAGCCTTTCCCCTGAGTTGCGCAAAAGTATTTCTCCTGCCTTGGACAAGAACCTGGGCCAGATCGACAAAATTACCAGAGAACTTCAGGAAATCGGCACGACATTGCGCATGGTTTCGGTGCGCGCGACATTTAAGAAGATGGCGCGGCTCGTGCGCGATCTCGCGAAGAAGAGCGGTCGAGAAGTGAATTTTGTCATGTCGGGCGAAGACACCGAACTGGACAAATCGCTGGTGGACCAGATAGCCGATCCCTTGGTGCACATGATTCGCAACGCCGTAGACCACGGACTTGAGCGGAACCGCGAAGACCGCATCGCTGCGGGAAAATCGCCGACCGGGCGCATCGAGTTGCGGGCCTTCCATCGGGGCGGCAGCGTCTATATCGAATTGGAGGACGACGGACGCGGGCTCGACCGCGAGGTTATCGTCGAGAAGGCGCTGGAGCGCGGTGTCATCGACAGCGACGAAAACCTAGACGATCGCGACGTGTGGAACCTGATATTCGAGTCCGGCTTCTCCACCGCCGCTGAAGTCACCGACGTCTCGGGCCGGGGCGTGGGCATGGACGTTGTTCGGCGCAATATTAACGACCTGCGCGGGCAAATCAATATCGAATCGGCTCTCGGCCAAGGCACGACCTTCAGCATGCGTCTGCCTCTCACGCTGGCCGTCATCGACGGGATGGTCATCCGTAGCGGCGTGGAACGTTTCGTCCTTCCGACGCTCTCCGTATTGCGTCTGCTTCGACCGGACGAGATCGAGTTGATCTCCGTCCTCCGCAATCATCAAATGATTAAGCTCGATGGTGCGTTGATTCCGCTTTACGAAATGTCTTGGCTATTGGGCGTGAATTCCGAATCAGCGGAGAGCGTTGACGGTGTGGTTATCGTGCTGGAGGGGGTGGACGGGATGGTCGCGATCCAAGCGGATGAGGTGCTCGGCCAACAGCAAACGGTTATCAAACCCCTGGGCGAAGGAATCGAGGCAGCACCTGGAATCGCGGGCGGCGCGATCTTACCCGACGGACGAGTTGGCCTTATTTTGGATGTCAGCGGGCTCGAAGAATTGGCGCGAGGATTGCCCAGCCCCCGCCTTGCTGGGAAAGGGACTGAGGCGGAGATCCTAGCGAAGGGAAACGGGAACGGAGGGGGTGGTGAGATCAAGATACCGGTTTTGGACGATGCGACTCAACAGGGTAAAGTTTCGCCGGCAGAGAATGCGCTTGGCTAGCCGGAAAAAGCATACGGGAGTTGGAGTGCCATGGGAACAAATGTGGTCGGTGCAAAGCCAATGGTTCTAACAGGACAACCCAAGAAGATACGGGTCCTGGTCGTCGACGATTCGGCAGTGGTCCGTCAGATATTTCAACAAGAACTGTCAAAAGATCCTCAGATTGAAGTCGTGGGCGTCGCACCAGACCCCTACATCGCGCGCAACCGTATCGTCGAGCTCAAGCCAGACGTGCTGACGCTGGACATCGAAATGCCGCGTATGGATGGCGTGACCTTTTTGCGAAAACTCATGCAGCACAACCCCATTCCTGTGGTTATTGTCTCCTCTCTCGCCGCCAAAGGAGGGGCCCTGGCGCTCGAAGCCATGGATGCGGGCGCGGTCGACATCATGTGCAAGCCGGGCTCGGCCTTCACCGTGGGCGACATGTCCATCGAACTCATCGACAAGATCAAAGCGGCCGCAAGTGCCCGCGTGACCGCCCGCACGGGGGTCCCCACAATAAAATCAGCGGCGGGGCTCGCCTCGCTATCGATGACCAAGACGACCAACAAAGTCATCGCCATCGGCGCGTCCACCGGAGGCACGGAAGCGCTGACCCGCGTACTGACCGTATTGCCCGCGAACTGCCCTGGTATTGTCATCGTCCAGCATATGCCCGAGCATTTCTCCCGTTCCTTCGCCGAACGGCTGGATACACTGTGCCCCTTCGAAGTAAAAGAAGCGACCGATGGCGATACCGTCGTGCCGGGGCGGGCCCTCATCGCGCCTGGAAATTTCCATATGCTGATGCGCCGCTCGGGCGCCCGCTATTTTGTGCAAGTGAAGAGCGGGCCCTTGGTGGGTCGGCATCGGCCTTCGGTAAATGTCCTGTTCAAATCCGTCGCACAATACGTAGGCTCCAACGCCGTGGCCGTGATGCTCACCGGCATGGGGGCCGACGGTGCCGAAGGGTTCAAGGAGATGAAAGATCAAGGCGCCAAGACCATCGCACAAGACGAGAAAAGTTGCGTCGTCTTCGGGATGCCGAAGGAAGCCATCGCAACCGGCGCGTGTGATCACGTTCTTCCGCTCGACCATATCTCGGCGAAAATGCTCAAGCTGGCGGAGCCGGAGTAGCTCGGGCGTTACATGCGGAAATGCGGCGGGAACGCGGGAGTCAGCGTCGTTCTCGTCTGCTCCTAGCCCGCTACGAGAAGCGACTCTTGCCTAAGCCAGAGCTCCTCTGTGCGGATCACCATCTCCTGGCTTCGATATTGTCTGCGCGCGCGCTATTCCTTAAGGTCCAACTTGGCCATAGAGGCCTGCCGAATGTGCCCATGTGGACCACCGCCACGACGCTTTTTCCCCTATTCGTATAATGCTTTCGGCGCTTTTCGTGAAAATGCGAGTGCTACCGCTAATCGAGCGCCCTTTACAACCCCTTTCTGAGAGAGTACCGTGGACGGGCTGGCTTGCCGAGGAGGAAGGATACGACATGATCCACTACGAATGCCCACACTGCGGACACAAGTTGGCTATCCCGGAGGAATACGGTGGTAAACATGGGCAATGCAACAACTGCGCAGGCGTTATCATGGTGCCGCTACCGATGTCGGACTCCGAGCCAACGTTTGAGTCGGATCGGGGGAATCGGATAATCCCGGAGCCCCTCCTTTACGGGGCCGCGCTGATTGGCGGTCTAGTCATCCTCCTGCTCATGTACTCTCTTGGCATCCAATTCATCACCAACTTTGCGGAGGGGGTAGAGACGCTGATTGATCTCTTGATCGGTGCTGGGGCTGTAATCGCGCACGGATCGGTGCGCTGAATAAGTTCGTGGTTCTCACGGTAGGCGGCGCTGCCATTGTCGCGCTTGGACTGGTAGACGATATCAAAGGGTTGCGGGCCAGGTGGGAATTCGCCGGTCATTGGAAGCGCTCCTCGTGCGGCATTCACCCGTCTACGCTGTCGCTGACCCGAATATAGAATAAGTGTAAACGGCGGAGTAAAAGTGCAGCGGGTGGCGGTGTAAAAGTGTAGCACCTG
>JAPYPO010000178.1 GCA_029937645.1 Candidatus Hydrogenedentota bacterium | reverse complement strand
CATCGATCTAGACTTTCTTACCCATTTACTGGGAATTTAGATGCGTTTGCCCTGTCTGCCGCGCCGCGCTTCATCGCTTCCACATCGATGTCGCCACTGCCGGAGCCCGTGAGAATAATGATGGGTTTGCAGAAATGCTGGGCGAGGGCTTCGTCCAGAAGGTCCAGACCATTGGCGGTCCCGCCGAGGCGGTAATCCACGAGATACACATCGTGGACGCCTTCGAGGAGCCGCGCGAGGCCCTTCTCGTAGGTGGAGGCCCACTCGGCCTCGAAGAGGCCCATCCGGGAATCGCGCAATATATCTCGAATGAAGACGTACTCGTCCTCGTCGTCATCGATGAGTAGAATTCTGGTCGTGTTTTCAGACATCCCTGGTGGCTCTCTCTCGTTCACAGCTCAATTCGTTTTCCACGCGGCTCAATCCGCTCATCGAAGGTTAGTGCGGCACTCGTTCCACGGTATGGGTCCAATATCCGGACAGCGAAGTCATCAGTTCGACGAGGCCGGGAAACGAAACCGGTTTTACGACGAAGGAATTGGCGCCTAGGTCGTAGGATTGTAAGATGTCTTGGTCCGCGCTCGATGTGGTGAAGATGACCACAGGGATCCGGCGGAGGTCTGGATCGCCCTTAATTTCGGTCAACGCTTCGCGTCCGTCTTTCCTCGGCATATTGAGATCAAGCAAGATTAAGTTGGGCCGTGGATGAGCCTCCGCGTTCCCAACCCCCCCCTGCTTTCGGAGATATTGGAGCAACTCGACTCCATCCTCCACACAAATTAGGGTGCCGGCGTAGCCACTCTCTTCCAGTGCTTCCTTTGTCATGAGGCGATCATCTGCGTCGTCGTCGGCCATCAAGATCACGAGGGGTCGTTCGTCGGTTTTCACTGCATACCTCCGTCGGTCTGCGATGCGAGTGGCTCTCCGGTTGATGCGGGCGCTGCGAATGGAATTTCGGAGAGGATGGTTTGGTTTCGGCCGCGGTCCTTCGCCTCATATAGGGCCTGATCCGCAGCGTGAACTACTTCAGGCCAAGTGTGCCCGTTTCCAGGGCAATCGGCGATTCCAATACTCACGGAAAGGCGAATGCTGGCCGCCCCTGATTCGCCGGAGCTCAACGGGAAGGCTTCACCGCATACCGCTTGGCGATAGCGTTCGGCGAAGGCAAAGACCTCTTTCGCGGTTGACTGCGGCGCGATGACGGCAAACTCCTCGCCGCCGTAGCGGGCCGCGCGGTCCGATTCTCTAGCCATTTCCTTCAACAGGCGCGCGACATGGCGCAGGACATCATCGCCGGTTTGGTGGCCATGCGTATCGTTCACGGCCTTGAAGTTATCGAGGTCGATAAGCAACACGGCGTAGGGCGTTCCGTGGCGTCGGAATCGGTTTTCTTCCTCGTCGAGAAATCGTTCCATCGCGCGGCGGTTGTAGAGCTGCGTCAGTCCATCATGGATGGCCTGCTCGTGAAGGGCTTTCGCCATGCTCGCGTGTTTGATGGCATACCGGATCGAGCGCTCCAACAAGGGGGGCGTAATTTCTCCCTTCACCAGAAAATCCGAAGCGCCTTCGTTCATGGCCAGCACATCGACGGTATCGTCGTTTTGGCCCGTCAGCAGAATAACCGGCGCGTGAGGGCGCTCCAGCAAAATGCCCTTCAACAGGTCCACGCCCGTGCGAATGCCCAGGCGGTAATCGAGTAAATACACGTCAAAATCCTGCGCGGCCGCCATCGCAAGGGCCGTGTCGAAAGAGCTGGTCCGCTCCAGGGCATACTCCGTGCCGCGCACATCCTTCAGGATGTCCCGGGTGATGACATAGTCGTCCTCGTCATCATCGACCAGCAAGACGGAGATCCGATTCAGGGCTGGCTTATCCGGTTTCAAGGGGCTCTCCCTTGCGTTGGGCTCGGGGCAATTTCACGATAAACGTGGACCCTTCGCCGGGTTGGCTGCGGGCCGTGATTTCGCCGCCGTGGCGTATGGCTATTTTACGGCACATCGCCAGTCCGATTCCCGTGCCTTCAAACTCATCGCGACCGTGAAGGCGCTGGAACATGTTGAAGATGCGGTCTGTGTAACGCTCATCGAAGCCAATCCCGTTGTCGCGCACATGGACTTCGCACCAGTCTTCCTCTGCGTCCGCCGCGGCGTTGTCGGCTCCGATGGCGTCGATCTGGATACTGGGCGATTCATTGGCCTTGTGATATTTTAGCGCATTTGTAATAAGATTTTGGAAAAGTTGCCGCATTTGCAATGGATCGGCGTCAATACTAGGCAGATCGCCTAGTTCGATATCGGCCCCCTTCTCCTGGACTACGGCCTCGAGATCGGAAATGACCTCGGTGGCGATTTTCCCCAAATCGACCCGTTCAAATGGGCGGCCCCGCGAGGTCACCCTTGAAAACGACAGGAGATCCTCGATCAGCGTCTGCATACGGTTAGCGGCGCCCCGCATTCGCGCTAAATAATCCAGGCCTTGTTCGCCCAATGCCGTGGAGGAACGCGCTTCCAATCGCTCACCAAAAGACTGGATCTTTCGGAGAGGTTCCTGCAGGTCGTGCGAAGCCACATGGGCGAAATCCTCCAGCTCGCGGTTGCTCAACTTGAGCTGGACATTGAGTTCCTCGAGCGAGTCGTTCGATTCCAAGATAAGGGCCATGAGCTCTTCGCGTTGCTTCTCCGCGCGTTTCCGTTCGCTAAAATCGCGCACGAACCCGGTGAAGAGGCGCGTATCGCCCAATCGTGCCTCGCTCACGGAAAGGTAAACGGGAACGGACGTGCCGTCTTTCCTACGCCCCTCGACCTCGCGGCCAAGTCCAATTATTTTTCTCACACCGGGTGGTATATATCGAGCCAAGTAATCGTCGTGCGCGCTTCCGTGCGGTTCCGCCGCCAATCGAGAGACGTTCTGGCCGATTATTTCCTCCGCCGCATATCCAAATAAATTCTCAGCCGCCGGATTGAAGGATAGGATGATGCCCAGTTCATCAATGGTGACGATTGCGTCGGCGGCGTTGTCGAGGATCGCGCGGTTTTTTTCCTCGCTTTCGCCTAGGGCAGACTCCGCACGCTTCCGCACGGCGTTTTCCTCCGCGAGCATATCGTTGAGCGCCAGTAGATTCGCCGTGGCATGTCGCTCCTCGCGGTGGGTATGAATGTAATTCACCGCGAGGCCGAGGAAGGGTACGAAGTAGGCGACGATCTTCAGGAAATGGGCGATGTTAAAGGCATTGTCGTAGAGCGCAGTTGATCCAAAGGCCATGTAGAGTTGTGTGGCGATTTGCGGGACCAGGCTCAGCGCGATCGCCTGTGAGAACACGCCGCGCGCATGCTTTAGGAAGCGTGGCACGAGAAAGATGCCCATGCCGACGTACAATAGGAGCGGGACCAAATCCCAGGGGCGTTTGAAGACGCCATCGAACATGGTTTCGGGGAGGTTTTCGGTATTCGCGCAGACATGGATGATCGTGTAGGCCAGGATGCCGGATAGAATGCTCGTCGCGGCGATGAACACCACGTTGCCTCTCCATTCTTGAGGATCGAGGGACAAGACGAGGGTGATGCCGCCAATCAAAATCAATGCGTTAAAGACGCGGCAAATGGCCCAGGTGAATGGGATCAGGTTTTCGTTCGGCGCGATAGCATCGATAAGCCGGTCGGCGGCCAGGGTGTGGAACGCATCCATGCACCCCGACCAAAACAGCGCAACTGCGATGAGGGGCGTGACCACATCTTTGGTGATTTGGAAGTGGACGAAGGCGAGAATTACGGTGACGATTGCGATGCAGAACGCGGTCCACTCAAGCAGCGTATGCGTGAAGCTCCCTTGCAGGCGGAGGTGAACAGCGTCTTTCGCGGCCGCGTCCCATGTGTCGAGAGCGATGCTCGAATCAATGGGGACCCCGGGTGTGCCAAAATCGACACCGAACACGGAGTTCAGCAAGAGCGGCAGTGCGCAAAAACCGACGACGCCGACAACAATGCTTCGGGGTATGCGTGTGCTTTTGCGGTTCAGCGTCGGTCTCCTCGGTAGCAACAATTCGCCGGGCTACAGCCCCGTGCGCCGCCGGCCAAAGAGAGCATCGCCATTCTCCCCGGCCACGATACGCAGCGCTTACAACTCCTCTACGAATCCGGGCACAGTTTCCGCGCCACAATCTTGCTAACCCCCGCGCGGCCTCTAATATTTCCATAGGCCGGAGCAGGCACGCGGTAAACAGGCCTCAGGGCTGGAAGTATATAGCTTGAAATTGCCCAAAGAAAGAAGGTCAACTATCCCGAGCAGTCACCGATATACTTCACCGTTTCGCTACGAATACCGGCGATATATTCTGGCTATGGCCGAAAACGCCCCTCAATGCGTAGGCAAGACTCGATAGCCTTTTCGGGCACCTCCAGGGGCATTTCCAGCAGCGCCTGCCCAAGCGCGCTCCCGTGCGCGTCCACACGAAGCGACCGGCTGCCGCCGCCGGCGAGAACGTCGGGCAAGATGAAGTTGAACGCGCACAGATTCGGCATTTCATAGCGGATGACCTTGCCCACTCCCAACGGCTTAAAAAAGGCCTCGACGCGCGCCGCCGTCAATAGCCCGCGTAAGAAGGTATAGCCTTTCGGCGTATAGGGAATGACACCAATGTTCGCGCTCGACCCTGTGGCGCCGCTGCGGGCGTGGGCGATGGTATACAGCGTGACCGTGACGCGCTTCACGCCAGGAAAGGCCTTGCTGAGGTCTCGCTTTTCGTCGACTCCTTCTTGCGCCGCCGCGTGGCCCGCTTCTTTCGCTGAATCGTCCATGGTCATATCTCCAACAGATCCACCTTAGTTTCAACCTGCGTTGACTCCACCAAGCAGGGCCAAAACCCGAATGCCGGGCTCACCTGTGGTCGACCGGGTGCGTGGTCCATAGTCCCCTGCGCGCCGCCGGAGAGGAGGGGAGCCACTTCCCTTGCAAATCGCTCGACCGCTTCTCGGCGCGGATCGGCGACGCTGATTCGCAGTACCGTTTCCAACAATTCCGGAGGCGGCAGCAGGCCTTTGACCGAGCTGTTGCCGCCGAGCCATTCGATATTCCAGCGTTCGAGATCGTAGCCCGCGCCCGTCAGTCGATCAATAATTATCTTGCCGGAGGCCTGCGCCTTCCGGATTGCGTGGCGTCCAAAGATTGTTAACTCCGCGGTCGCCCTGTAGCCGTCGTGGTAGGTTGCGCCGACCTTCAAGGTGGGCGGCGGCTCCGTGCCGAAACACCCCGATACGCGGATGCGGTTTGTGGACTCCTCCCGCACGTCAATTCCGAGAAAATCCACGACACAATCCGGGCTGAGATAGCGTGCGGGATCGCCTAGTCCTGACAGGATTTGCTCCTTTACCGTCGCTTCGGTGCATGCCCCGCCCGCGCCCTCGGGGATTGTGACGACACAGTCTCCGTTGTCCTCGATTTCTACGATGGGGAAGGCCATTTCGGCCAAATCAGGCAATTCCAACCAGTGAGTGAACAGGCCGCCGCAGGCCTGGGAACCGCCCTCGATTATATGCCCGGCTACGGTTGCCCCGGCGAGCGCATCGTAGTCCTCAAAGGAGCACCCGAAGTGGTGGGCGAAGGGGCCAACGGTTAGGCAAGGGTCTGCGACCCGCCCGGTGATTACGATATCCGCTCCACGCTCCAGGGCCTCCACCACGCCACGCGAACCCGTATAGGCGTTGGCGGTTAGCAGGCGGTCTAGCACGCGTGTCATCGGCGCGCCGGTTTCCAGGTTCGCGAAATCCGCCTCGTGCGCTTCCTCTGAGGCTTCCCTAAGCAGCGGCAAGATATCGTCGCCCGAAACAACGCCGATGCTCATCGCCGAGCGCCCGGCTTCGCGTAACGCGGTCGCGCAAACCTCGGCGCAGCCCATGGGATTCAGCCCGCCGGCATTCGTGATTACTTTCGCCTTGAACCCGTCTTTCCACAAAGGTGCGAGGTCGCGGACAACCTCGACAAAATCCTGCGCGTACCCCAATTCCGGATTGCGCTCCCGTTGACTCGCCATTATTGCAAGGGTAGTTTCCGCCAAATAGTCCAGCGTAAGATAGTCCAGATTCGGATCCAGCTCCGCCAGCCGCTTCGGCGCACCGACACGATCACCCCAGAACGCTTGAGCATTCCCGATTCGCACAATATCCGGCATGATTTCAGCATCCCTAGTTTTCGGAGGGTGTTGCGTTTCGCCAAATCACCTCGCGCCACAATCAGAAAGAAGCCACGGGCCGGTCTACAGCCGAACTACCGGAGCGTCGATCTTCTTCGCGGCCCGTACCACATCCTGACGGCAAGTAAATAAGAGAATCTGGTTGGTCGAGGAAATTCGGCGGAGTAGCTTCATGGCCCGGGCCAGACGCGCGTCGTCATAATTCGCGAAGGGGTCGTCAAGCAACATCGGGATCTGCTCGCCGTTCTCGCTGATGCATTGCACCATGGCAAGCCGTAACGCGAGATAGATCTGATCCACCGTCCCTTGGCTTAATTGGCTCTCGGGCGATTCGTTGAGCGCCTTCGTCTGGGGAATGCGGACGCTAATCTGCATTTCCCGGTTTATCAGCAGTTCGTCGTACGCGCCGTCCGTGATCTCGTTGAGATAGCCGCTCGCCAGCTCGGCCAGGCGCGGCGCGATTCTCGAATGCCGTTCCCGCGTGACCTCCTCCAACATCGAACTCGCGTAGCTTGCCGCCTGCAATTCCATTTCCAATTCGCGAACTTGAGCCTCCGTCGCCGCACGCTCCTCCTCGACCTCGTTCAACGAACGGGATCCCGCGTTACGTTCTGTGATCGAAATATGGAGAGCATGTTCCTGCTTCTGTTTTGATTCCACCTCTTCGCGCAACGACGTTTGGCGATTCTTCAGGTGTTCCGCGCTCAGGGCTGTCTCTTCTGGAAGCGGGCCGAAGGACTCCACCTCCGCCCGCAACTCCGCCAGTGCCCTGCCCTCCAGCAAGATGGAGAGGCGTTCCTCAATCAACGTGCGCGCATTCCACTTTTCGGCGTAGGCGCGTGCCTCCTCTGCTTTCGTCTCGAACTCCTCGATGGACGCCACGCCCGCCTGCTTCAACAAGAGTTCCAGGGAGTCGGAATAGGCGGTTTGGGAAGACTTCTCCGATTCAAGCTGGTGCTCGATTCGTTGGAGGCTGCCTTCCAGTACCGCGACTTGGCCACGGCGCTGGCGGTTTTGCGCGCTTCGGATGCGGTAGCCACGCAAGGCCCTCAGCGCGGTGTCGGCCTTCTGTTCGTCCGGATATTGATTCTCACGCAGCGTCTGTCTCACTTCGAGCGAAAGTTCCAGTTCCTCATCCTTCAACGCCCCGAGTTGTTCCACCAGTCCATCGAGTTCCTTTTGGCGCCGCTCGAGCGCTTCGGCGCTTTCGCTTGCCCGCCGTTTTGCGTCGCGGTATTCCTGGTATCGGCTTATTGCGCGCATGGCCGCCGCCTGGACATCGCCCTCGCCCGCGAGGTCATCGCCCGCCTTGGCGAAGGATTTCTCAAGGCCCTCGTACAAGTCGCTCACCGCTTCCTCCGCAACACGCGTTAGGGCCAGTTGCTCTGCGTGTTCCTCTTCCAGACGGCCGAGGTCCTCGACCGACTGTTCGTACCGGTCGTGGAGCGCCTCGACCTCGCGCGTCGATCCCGAATGGGATCGTTCCATGATCCCTTCGACATACTCCCGGCTCTTCTCGTCGTCCTCCAGGGCCTTTGCTATTTGGTCTTCGATGCCCTCAAGCCGCCGCAGCGCTTTGTTTCGCGCCTGAATTGTAATGAAGACGAAGACCATGAAAATACCAAGTCCCGCGCCGCTAATTCCGCCCGGAAAGAAGAACGTGTAGTTGCCCGTAACCAATGCAACCACAGCCGTTACCGCAGCCCCTGCCATGCATAACAGCGCGAGCACCGTGAACAGGGGGACGCGGTTACCCATCAGCGTCGCACGCGTGGCCGTCTCGTCTGCTGTGGCTTGAAGCTTTCTTTGTCCGTCCTGGTGCGTTTGTGTGTGGGCCTCATATGCGCGCAGATCGGCCGGCAAATTGTGGATATCTGCAAACAGTTTCGCCGGCTCATCCAGATCCGACTGCTTTTGTTCAACGCTTGCGCCCAACGCCGCCAAGCGATCCCGGTGATCGTCGCGATTGGTA
>JAPYPO010000001.1 GCA_029937645.1 Candidatus Hydrogenedentota bacterium | reverse complement strand
CCACGGTGGTCAGCATGGGGGCGGCGGCGGCGGCGGGGTCGACGTTGATCCGCCGGAGCAACAGGGGAAGGGCGCCGCCGAGGGCGACGGCGAGCACGGTGTTGAGGGCGAGCGCAAACCCTACGACGACGCTCAAGGGCAGGTCGCGCGTACAGAGGGCGGTGAAGAGTCCCAGCAGCGCGCCCAAGGAAAGCCCGTTGATGATTCCCACCGCCACCTCTTGCCGCACGACGCGCGCAAAGTCCCCCGGCTTGATGAGCCCCAGGGCCAACTCACGGATACTTACGGCGACGGCCTGATTGCCCGAACAGCCGCTCACGTTGACCAGCACGGGAATGAGTGCGGCCAACCAGATGATCTCCTCGATCGTCTTGTGATAGTAGAAAATGACGAGCGCCGCAATCGCGCTGAGAATCAAGTTCGCCGCCAGCCAGGTGAGGCGCCGGCTGGTCCGTTCCGGCAAGGCCATTTCGCGCAACTCCTCGCCGCCGATGATTCCGCTGAACCGCATGAAGGTGCGCTCGCTCCGTTCCGAATGCGCTTCTTCAGCATCGGCGCGTTCTACGACGCCTACGATGTGGCCGTCCTCTTCGATAACGGGGATCCCGTAGAACATGTAGCGGTCGAAGAGTTGCTCGATTTCATCCAACGGCGCGCTTGCCAAAACGCTAACCGGGTTGACCACCATCACCTCCGCAATAGGCCGGTCGTTGGCTGATAGCACGAGATCCCGCAGCCGAAGCACTCCGATGAGGGTCTTGTTCTCCGTTTGCACGTAGGCGTATTGAACGCCGATGTCGCTGTACAGCTCGCGGTTGCTCTGCAGATCGTTTAGCACGTCGGACACGAGAGCGCTTTGGGTGTAAACCACAAATTCGGTGACCATGATGCCGCCGGCGGTCTCGGGGTCGTATTGCAACAGTTCGCGGGCTTCTTGAGCCTCTTCGGGGTCCATCTGTTGCAGGATGGCTTCCGCCTCCTCCTCGTCCAATTCACCCAGGAGGTCGGCCCGATGGTCGCTATCCATTTCATCGACGATGGCCGCGGCCTGTTTTGCGGGGATGTCGTCGATCAGTTCTGCGCCCTGGGCGTCGGACAGTTCTTCTATGAGATCGGCCGCGTCTTCCGGCTCAAGAATCATCAGGAGATCGCCCCGTGCGCGGTCGTCGAGCCGGGAGATGGCGCGCGCTACATCGCCCGGTTTCAACGTGTCCAGGAATTTATCCAGTTGCTCGGGGTCGCCGCGATCGACCAGTTCCTGGATGGCTATCCAGGGCTTGGGGCCGGTGTTTTCGGGCATGGCAATAGGACTCCTGACTTCTTGGGTTGCACGGGGACGGGAAGCGCCGGGGGATGTATTATGCCCCGGCACGGAGTTCGAACGCGAGACGCTCCAAGCCCACATTACCTTCGTATCGGTATTGCGCGTTTGCGCAGCGGTCAACGAGCGTCCGGCAGAGCGATTCGGCGATTTGGAATTCTCGCGCGGCCATCGCTTCGTTGTACAACGAACGCATTTTCGGCGCAAGCAAGTCGGCGATTTCGGGCGATTGGCTTGCAGCGTTGATGAGGGCCGCTTCCCGGCGTTTTAGAGGCGCGGTCTTCGGGATGCCAAAATAGGCGTACATGCATAGCAACGGCGGAAAATCCGGGCGTGCGTCCAACATGCCGCGCCAAAATCCTGCGAGCGTGGATTCATCCTCTTCTTCGAGAATGGATGCATACAGGTCGCGGAGTTGTGGATCCCTCAGGCACGCTTCTCCAAAGCGGTTTCCTGCGCTCACCCCGTAATCCCCCGAGGCCCTTTCGTCGTAGGTAGCGTATAGCTTTTCCCAATCGCGTGACCGAACGAGTAGGCGGACTCGAAGAGCCATAATGACTGCCTGTTCGTAGTCCTCAAGATTGATATCTTCGGATACGCTCGCGAGAAAATTCAGCGCACCGTCCCAATCTTCGCCGTCTTCCATAACCTCGGCGAGGGGCATGGCGGTTTTCCAACTCGGCGCTTGTTCGTAGAGAGTCCGATAGGACTTGATCGAAGCCTTGTAGTCCCCACGCGCCCGTTGGCGGTGGGCTTGGGTTTGCAGGGGAAGCGGTGTCGCACCGACCTTGGGACACTCTAGGGAAAAATAACTTGGCGCCACTCGTGGATCGAACAACTGGTCTGCGTAGTGCTCCGTTTCCGTGCGTGCGGGAATGGTAGCGAGGAAGGCCCTCCACTCCGCATCCAGTACATCCAGTTTCTTTCCGTACGCCTTTTCGTAATCGAATGACTGCTGGAACTCGATGAACGAGTCCATTCCGTGGGTGTAGACGAGGAATCCCAGGAAGGATCCGGCTGTTTCGTAGGCGGCGGATTCATAGTTTTGAAGAAACCCGCACAACGACATGATGGATTCCGCAGTGGGAAGTTTTCCCTTTCGCAGGGCCGCCGCTTGCAGTTCGTGGGCCGCGGGCAACACCGCGTAACGCCGTTCGAATGCGGTCGCCGTCCCTTCCAACATGCCGCGGCTTGCCAGCACCAGGGGAGAGGGCTTGAGGGTCGAATGGAGCGCGTGCGTCAGTTCATGGAGGACCGCCTCGCTGAGCGCTGATCCGAGCTCGACGAAGACTTCGCCGATTCCCGCGTGGGCCCAGCCGATACCGGTGTGCTTCTGCAAGGTTTCGCGATCCTTAAACACGTAGAGATTGGTCTTCTCTGTTGGGTTCGTGTTCCAAATCGAGTTTAGGTACTCCCATTCCCACTCGGCGTTTCTCTGTATGCTATCGATGGCGGTGAGGACATCGGGGTCGTCGGCGTAGCGAATGACGAAGTGCGCGGAATGTTCTTCCAGCGGTGTTTCCCGGTGCATGGCTTTGCGGTCCATCCCAAGGCCGACATAGCTTCCGAAGAGCGTGGCGATAACGCCAATACTGACGATTCCTGCGACCGTCCGTTTCTTCATGAGCGTTATCGAGCTTTGGAACGTGCCGAGCTGGGCCTCGGCGCGTGTCAGGAGAACCCACCGGCCCAAGTCCCAGATGACCCAGGTTATGGCGAGGAGGAATGCGCGTTGATAGAGATAGGAATCGGAGGGCGACAGCGATCCGCGTTGTACGGAGGAGGCGAGATCGCCCAGAAAAAAATCTGTGGGATAGATCCGTGGCCCGAAGTAGAGTTGCAGGCCGTTATGGATGCCGTCGAGTAGCAGCGCTGCCATCAGAACGAGCAGGCGAATCCCCCAGCCGGCCCCCAACGCTCCAATTATCGTGCCCGCGCAAATGGCGAACAGCGCCGTTGGGATCCAGGTAATGAGAAAGAAGGGCAGTCCACGCCAGATTTCACAATGGAATCGGACCTGATTTGCCAGCGTGAGTACGGCCAAAGCGGAAACGGAGGCAAGCGCCGCAGCGAGACAGAGGGCGGGTAGCGTCTCCGATGCCGCGTCGAGCCCAGATCTGGATTCGTTGCGTTTCGCCTTTGCGGTTCGCCCCGCGACCCAGTATAAGACCAGCGCGGCAACGCCTGTAAATAAAGTCGAGAATTCGTGCGTGAGCGTATGCAGCCCCGGCAGAAATAGGCATCCACCCGCCAAGGCCGCGCCTGCTACGAAGAACCCCATGTAGAACTTTGCCGGTTTTTTCATCCCGTGAGTCCAGTTTGAAGCGATGGGTTGTCCCGCCGCCATGGCGAGACTGGGAGAACGATAGGAAGAACTGGGGGCGGTGTCAAGCGGACGGCATTATCTTCTTCGTGTCGATTGTGGTGAAATTAAGGACAAGAGTCACCACGAAGGACCCGAAGAGCACGAAGGGGCGGCCTTCCGGGAAAGGCATCTTTTTGCACGATACGCGAATATACTTCCCCAGATACCGGGCGCGAGGCGCAGGTTTTATGTGCTATACTCGCCGCGTTGGGGAGTATCAATATGAGGTAGGATTCATCCATGTCGACCATTGAGGATACGCGTTGGGCCGAGCATCTTCGAGACTCGTATCCCTGTCTTTCCGGGCTTGAGCAGCCGAGTGACATCCGGTCGCTTTCCTTGGACGCGCTGGAAACGCTCGCCGGAGAGGTCCGCCAGGTCATCATCGAAGTGGCCTCGACAAACGGGGGCCATTTCGCATCGCCCCTTGGCGCGGTCGAGCTTACGATCGCGCTCCATCATGTATTCGACTTGGAACAGGATTGCATGATCTGGGATGTGGGCCACCAAGCCCATGCCCACAAAATTCTCACGGGCCGGCGAGATACTTTCCATACGCTGCGGGCCAAAGGCGGCCTGAGCGGTTATCCCCGGCGGTCGGAAAGCCCTTACGATTCCTTCGGTACGGGCCACAGTTCGACCTCTATATCGGCGGGCTTGGGCATGGCCATCGCGAAAGCTCGCCGTAAGGAAGCGGGGCGGGTGGTCGCGATCATCGGCGATGGCGCCCTGACGGGTGGGATGGCCTACGAGGCGCTGAGCCATGCGGGCCACCTCTACGCGAACATGCTCGTTGTGCTGAACGACAACGATATGTCCATCTCGAAAAATGTAGGCGCGCTTTCGTCCATGTTGAGCCGCCTCATCACGGGCGGCCTGTACAACCGGGCCAAGGGCGACCTTAAATCCTTTATGGAACACACCGTGGGGCGTCAGGTCACGGACGCGGCTCGGCGGATGGAACATTCGCTGAAGGGCATGATTGTCAAAGGCACCTTCTTCGAGGAACTGGGTTTTCGTTATATTGGGCCCTGCGACGGCAATGACATTCCCACGCTCGTTCATTGCCTTCAAAATATTAAAGACATGGCGAAGCCCATGCTCTTCCATTGCGTGACTCGAAAGGGAAAGGGGTATCCCTACGCGGAAGAAGATCCGCTCAAATACCACGGCGTCAAGCCCTACGATGTCAAGACCGAAAACGGTCACGCGCTGCTCGGCGAGGTGCCTGCTGTTGAATCGAAACCCGCTGACGTGGAAACGGCCCCGACCTTCACCGACGCATTTGCGAACGCGCTTATTGAAGCGGCGGAAGCTGACGAGGCGATTGTCGGCATTACGGCGGCCATGCCGACCGGAACCGGCCTCTCGAAATTTGAGGCGGTGTATCCGAAACGCTTTTACGATGTGGGGATTTGCGAGCAACACGCCGTGACCTTTGCGGCGGGCTTGGCGACGCAGGGGATGCGGCCCGTGGCGGCCATCTATTCCACGTTCCTCCAGCGGGGCTTTGACCAATATATCCACGATGTCTGCCTTCAGAATCTTCCCGTGGTTTTTGCCGTAGACCGGGCAGGGCTGGTGGGAGAGGATAGCCCGACGCAGCAGGGGGCCTTCGATCTCTCCTTTTTACGGGCGATTCCGAACGCGGTCGTACTAGCGCCGCGCGACGATGTGGATACGCGACTGGCCCTTCGCTGGGCACTCCAGCAAGACGGCCCGGTGGCGATTCGATACGCGCGGTGTATCGCGACGACCATCCCCGGCGCGGACGAGCGCGACATGACGGGCGGCGAACTCCTTCGCGAGGGCCGCGACGGCTGCTTTCTGGCGATCGGACCCGTCCTTAAGGGGTGCCTTGAAGCGGCTGAGGCACTCGAAAGCGAAGGCTACTCGATCGCCGTTGCGGACGCGCGCTTCGTCAAACCACTCGACGGCGCGCTGTTGGATACGATCGCCCACCTTTCGCTCATCACCGTGGAAGAGAACACACTTGAAGGCGGCTTCGGCTCGGCGGTCATGGAGCATTTTGAAAAGCGGGATCGCCTGGGTGATGTGCGAATCAAGCGGGTGGGTTTGTCGGATCGGTTCATCGATCACGCGACGCGCGCGGAGCAACTCGCCGAGGCTGGTCTGGACGCCGCTGGTCTAATGCAGACCGCCCGCCAGTTCCTAAGCCAACCACTCGCGTCGGATCTTCAACCGGCGAAGTAGATTCGCATGGGTCGAATCACCTTACGCGAATCGAGTTCGCTATCCTCAAGCGGCTCTAGCGCCGTTGGAGTAGGGCTATGTTTCTACATATTCTTGAAGCGAAATACATGCGCGATTATACAATTTGGGTTCGTTTCAACGACGACGCCGAAGGGGAAATCGATCTCGAAGCTGAACTTGAGGGCGAGGTCTTCGGCCCGCTACGGAATCTGGAGAAGTTCAAGTCGTTTCATGTAGATCCTGAAACTTGCACGGTCGTATGGGAAAACGGCGCTGACTTCGCGCCGGAGTTCCTCCACGAGCACTTGCAAGCGTTACTATAAGTTTCAATTGGTGTTTGCTGCGGGTCGCGATGAGATTCCGCCCATGGGTGAGAACGGCGTGAAGAACGAATTCGAATTTTCCGACGACTACAAACGAAGGTTTTGCAATTCGTTTCGGTTATCGTTGTTTGCCGCTCCCTGGCCGATGGCACTCGTTGTAAATTGCGCGTTACTAGAGAGCAATTTCGATATAAGCGGTTTGTCGTCCACGGCATATATATTTGTGTTTGTGCTGGCCGCGGGCGTAGTCGGACCCTACTTTATTCGTTGGCAATCTGACCAAGCCCGTCTCGTGTTTGATGGAACGGGTGCCGAACTCAAATTCGGTTTCAGCACCTTCTGGAAAATTAACCTTCGCGAAGTCTCGTCAGTCACCCTCCACATGACTGATTCGGGTGCACGTATGCTCAAAATCCGACTGACCGAAGGCGAAAAGAAAGTCTGTATCCGAGGATTCGAAGATATGAATTCCATTTGGGCGCACATAGCGGGGCAAATTCCTGACACATCCCCTGTGATCGAGAAAAGCCGCCGCGAACCCCGATTGCCGATAGCAAGCGGAACCATCCCCATTCTACTCGTTCTGTACGCAGGCGCTCTCGCGGTTGTTGTGATAGGTCGCTTTATGGGACTCGACGCGCTACTAATAGCACTGGTCTGCATTGTTGTTGCCGCCTCGGTAGCCATGGCGATTCTAAGTAAGCAAATGGGAACGAAACGGGGGAACCAGGATTTTTACTTTTATCTTACCGGTGCAGCCGTGAAAATTATGCTGCTTGTTTGCTACTTTGTATTGCTTAAACCAAACCTCTGATCAATTAGAAGCGCGAACGCAGCGCGCCACGACGCGCGCAAAGGGAGCCTCGGGACTTATGAACGACGGCGTGATGAAACTGGGATTTTCTGTATTACTATTGGGCGTCGGCCTTGCTTGTTCAATGGAGAATTCTGCGACGGGCAAAGTGCTGGCCGCCTCGAACGAAGATCCTCAAGTTCAGGCGCCGGAGAACGCGGAAGATTGGCCCAATTTCTTAGGGCCCCACCACAACGGCACCTCCCTCGAGACGGGCCTGTTGAAGGAATGGCCGGAGGAGGGGCCTCCGGTGTTATGGAAACGGTCCATCGGCGAGGGGTATGGAGCGCCGGTTGTCGCACAGGGCAAGTTGGTCATGTTCCACCGCGTCGGTAACGAGGAAGTTATTGATTGCGTCGACGCGAAAGATGGCTCGCGGACAATTTGGACGCACAAGTATCCCACCCGATATGTTGACGACTATGGTTACAACGGCGGTCCCCGTTCCTCGCCGGCCATTGATGGCGACCGAGTCTATACCTTCGGAGCGGAAGGCGTGCTCACTTGTGTTGAATTCGAGACGGGCGAACGCGTGTGGCAGCGGCCCGTGAACAAGGAGTACAACGTTAAAAAGGGCTTCTTCGGCGTCGGGTCCGCGCCGGTCATTGAGGAAGATCTAGTCTTGATCAACGTCGGTGGTTGGAACGGGGCAGGCGTAGTCGCCTTCGACAAGAATACGGGCGAGCAGGTATGGAAGGCGAGCAACGACGAGGCCAGTTATTCGACGCCCATCGTCAGGACGGTTAACGGCGAGCGGCTGGCCATTTTCCACACGGCGAACGGGCTGCTGGTCCTTGAGCCGAAGACGGGCGCGGTGCGATACCAATACCCCTTCCGGTCGGCAACGCGCGAATCGGCCATCGCGGCGACTCCGGTGCTGGTAGATGACGTGGTATTTCTGTCGGCCACCTACAATATCGGGGCGGTCGCGTTGCGGCTGGATCCCGGCGGGCTGAAGGAAGTCTGGAAGCGTCTGGACTCGATGCAAACGCATTGGGCGACGGCCATCTATCACGAAGGCTACCTCTACGGGATGAGCGGACGCCATGAGCGGGGCTCGAACCTTCGCTGCATCGAATTCTTGACCGGGAAGGTGATGTGGACCGCGGAAAAAGGCCTTGGACGCGCGTCGTTTATCATGGCCGATGGCCACTTCATCGCCATCGGCGAACGCGGCGACGTCGCGCTCATCGAAGTGAGCCCCGACGGCTACGTCGAAAAGGCGCGCGCCCGCATCATGAAAGGCCCGACTTGGACGCCCCCCGTTCTTAGCCATGGGTTGCTCTACGTCCGGAATGACCCTCGGCTTGATCCCGAGAGAAATCGACAACTCATTTGCCTGGATTTGCGGATAGAGAAGTAGGAGGCCGAAGCCTATTCGGCGTTACGGCTCCGGTGACACGGTGATGTCGCCGAAGTCCAGGTCTACATCGGCTGGGCCTTCGTGGAGGTAGGGTTCGGTCCATATTTCGCGGCGGTTGTACATGAGCATGATGTGAAGATTATCTTCCACCAGGACTCCCGGAAATCGAAATAGGCCGCCGTCTATGTCGATACCGGTATAAATTAAATCTTGATGCAGACGGTTGAACACGGATATTTTGAATCGCCCAGACTGGACCAGTTTACCGTCGGGCCCGACGAGACGGCCGAGTACATCCCCAGGTTTTCGGAGTACGAGTTCGATTTCCGGATGCACTTCGCCCGGCTCGCCCACGAAATGAGGGGTGCGCGCGGTGGAATAACCGTCAGCGGTGGCGCTCACCCAGATTTCCTTTCCAGGCATGGCGTAGGCAGTGTGTCGTCCATTACGATCAGTGCGCCTGTGGGTGTAGGAGCCGTCCAGGTCACTGACGTATTTCGGGGTCATGCGCCCTATCCGTAACTCGGCGGACTCTACGGGAAGACCATCAGCGTCTACGGTGTGGAACGGCAGCACGAAAGGGTCGGGCACAGTGACATCGACGCGATTGTCTCCCGCGCCTACCTCCACTTTTACAAAGACTCCGTCCTCGTTTCTCAACGCCGAGGAAGCCTCTCGCGGCTCATGTACATAAAAATTGTAAACAGCGTCTACCAAGTAGGTGCCCGGCTTGGACAACCTTATGCTATAGGAGCTCTCTCCCTCCGGCGAATACGGCCACCCGATGAATCTTTCCGTTTCTACGTCAAGGACCGACACCACTATGAATGCGAGAACGGGGTTGCCGCTCGGAGCCCCAATCACATCGCCTGTTAGCATTACTCCGAGATTCGCCGTAAGATCGAAGCGGGCGCTACTGCCCGGTTGCAACAGAGGGGGCTTCCCGTGCGCAGCGCGCGGAACCCGCCCGCCATCTTGGTCTCTGAGCGAAACCGAGTAGCTAATGTTCGGGGGGAAACCCTGGATTTCGTATCGGCCTTGGGCATCGGTCTTTCTTACGTGCCGGGAGGTGGGCATCGTGCCCAGGCTGCCATCCGGATTCACGACTTCGCGATAGACGCCTGAGAACATGACAGTGTAATTCGGAAGTGGGGTTCCGTCGCCGGAAACGAGCGTGCCGTTTAAGGCGGTCGATGCCGGCAGTCGAAACTCCACCACTTCGCCCGCAGCGAGAAGCACGTCGTAAAAAATATCCGATCCGCGGCCTTGAGCGCTCACCTCCAGAACCAGACGCCTGTCCTTCCAATCGTTCGAGCGGTCTCGCCCTTCTTCGACATCGATCGTGCGTTGAAGGGCGTAGTAGAACATTCCGTTCTTGTCGGTCAAGCGCCACCGACGCCAAAGCTCGGAATCAAGCCTTGGATCCATCTCAAGGGGAACCACAAGCGCGCCCTCCACAGGCCTGCCGCGCGCGTCGAGGACGCGTCCCGCGAAATCGTAGGTCGCCTCCAGGGCGAAGTCGAATCCCTTACGCTGGTCCCCCTCGGCGATTGTCAGATGTTTCACCTCCTCCAGAAATCCTGGCGCGGCCGCCGCGATAACGACTTGGCCCGTCAACTGGATATCGGAAATGGTGTAATTTCCGTCGGTATCCGTATACGCCATGCCATACTGCTCAAGATAATGCTCGACGACGCCCGTCGAGGCGGGCGCATCCTTCGGCATGAGGCGAACGAGCGCACCGGGGACTGGTGCGCCTGAAATGTGGGTAATCGTCCCGCTAACGCTCGGGCCTGCATCGTCCTCGGGCGCAGGTGTTATCGCAGATTGGACCTCCTTCACGGGAGGCGCTTTGACGGCCTCTTCCGGTTCGGCCTCAACCAACGCGCTTTCATCGACTGGAACGGACGGGGCCGCCGTGATTTCTTGAACGGCCTCCTCAGCGGCGAAGGTATCGGGAGCCTCTGGGCTTTCCGGACGCAACCACAAAGTCAGTCCGATTACAGCAACAATGGAACTCGCGATTGCGATGCGGCCCGCCCATGAGACATTCGATGCGACGGGCTGCGGCAACCGCCCGGCGAGCGCCGCTTTTCCAATCGATGTGGTGAGGCCTGCTGGCGCGGCAACCGCGAGTTCCGTCGCGAGGAAGGCCGTTAGCGCTGCGGCTGGAATCTCGACACCGCGCCGCCGCAAGGACTTGCGTACTTCCTCGACACCGCGCTTGATGCGGTTGGCAACGGTGCTGCGCGGCGCGTCGGTCAACTCGGCGATTGCTTCTTGCGTACGCCCCTCGTAAAAGTGCAACACGATTGGCACACGCACGAGATCCGGCAGGGCCTGAACGGCCTCATCCACTATCGGCTCGACATCGCTCCACTCGGGTTCTGCGGGTTCGACTTTATCCAACGTGTAGCCCTTATCGCGGCGCGCGCGCCGACCGCTCGCTCGGACTTCGTCAAGGGCCAGATTCGTCGCCACGCGATGGAGCCACGGCCCGAGCGACCCCTTGACGACCGGCCTCGAAACCGCGAGTTTCAGGAAACATTCCTGGCTCAAATCCTCCGACCTTCCGTTATCTCGGGTGACCCGTCGGCAAGCGCCGTAAACGAGCCCCGAATAGCGCGCGACAAGTTCCGCGAAAGCCTCGCCGTCGCGGTCGGACCGCCATCGTTTGATCAGTGCCGCGTCATCTACGCCCACGCTGCCTCCTTCCCTTCGGTGTTGTTGCTTCTATGTAGAATAACGGCGCGGTGGGAATCAATGACCATTTTCCATTGCGCAGGGGCCTCGTTTAGAAAAGGAGCGTCAATCATCGACGACCGACCGACTTGAACTTTTCCGTTGCTCCGCGTAAACTGTAAGCACTGTAGCCGCAAATAGATACAACAATTATTTATGAATATAGGAAACATAAAACTCGACAAGCCCCTCGCCCTCGCGCCGATGGAGGACGTCTCGGATATCCCCTTCCGTGCCATTTGCAAGGAACGGGGCGCGGACCTCGTGTATACGGAATTCACGAATTGTGAGGCGTTAATCCGCAACGTGAAACGTTCCGTCGCGAAGATTAAGGTAACGGCTGCGGAACGCCCGGTCGCTATTCAGCTCTATGGGAGCAACGGCGAATCGTTGGAGAGGGCGGCCACAATCGCCGAAGAGCAGGGCCCCGATTTCATCGACATCAACTGCGGCTGTTGGGTGAAAAAAGTGGCCAACCGCGGCGACGGCGCGGGGCTCCTGCGCGATCTGAAACGCTTCGAGGCCGTGGTGCAGTCCGTCATCCGCGGCACGTCGCTTCCGGTTACGGTAAAGACGCGCCTCGGCTGGGATACGGACGACATCGTTATCCTCGAAGTGGCCCGCATGCTTGAGGCGAACGGCGTTCACGCGCTGACGCTTCATTGCCGGACGCGCAAGCAGGGATATACCGGCGATGCGGACTGGACTTGGCTGCCGCGTATCAAGGAGGTGTCGGACATCCCCCTGATCGCGAACGGCGATATCGTGACGCCTCAGGACGTGAAGTCGGTGCTCGATCTCGGCTGCGATGGCGCGATGATCGGGCGCGGAGCCATCGCGAACCCGTGGATTTTCGAGGAAACGAAGGCCTATCTTGAGACGGGCGAGATGCCTTCCGAGCGCAGCATGGAAGACCGAATCAACCTCTGCATACGCCACCTCAAGGGACATGCGGAATCGCGCGGCGAAGGCCGTGGCGTGACCAGCTTCCGCAAGTTTTACTCCCACTACCTCCGGGGCATGCGCGACTCGTCCGCCCTGCGAATCGGGCTTATGGCTTTCACGGAAGTCGAGCCCATCGAGGAACGGCTCCGGGAATACCTTGCGTCCCAATCCCTATTCGCTTCGGCGTAGACGGGATGTTTCCATGTCGATCTTTGGCCTTCGGAGCGTAAGACGATGCTAAAAAAGGACGGGAAGGCCCGGCGAATGCTTGTGTCTGTGCTGACCATAGGGGGGCTGGTATACGTTGGCCTTTTGGCCCTTCTCTTTGTTTTTCAGGGGCGCCTTCTTTTCATGCCCACGCACGATATTGGCCGGACGCCCGCCGCCATGGGCTGGACCTTCGACGAGGAGATGTTACCCGTCGACGGCGAAGCGACGCATCTCTGGTATATCAAAACAGAGGGGGAGCGGCGAGGCGTCGTGCTCTTTTCGCACGGAAACGCAGGGAACATCGCGGGGAGGCTGGAAACGGCTGACCTGCTTCGCGATCTCGGGCTCGATGTGGTCCTCTACGACTACGGCGGCTATGGAAAAAGCACGGGCCGCCCCTCCGAAGCTCGGTGTTACGACGACGCGCGCGCGGTTTGGAAGTACCTGACCGATACCCGTGGAATCGCTCCCTCCGAAATTATTTTAAGCGGGCGTTCGCTCGGCGCGGGCCCCACCTGCCAACTCGCCACGGAAGTCCAAGCCGCCGCCGTCATCATCGAAAGCGCCTTTCTGTCCGTAGCCAAACGCGCCCAAGAGATGTACCCGATATTCCCCGTCGCCCTGCTGATACGGCACCGCTTCGACAACGGCAGAAAGATTCAAGACATCAAGAGCCCCGTCCTACTCGTCCACAGCCAACAGGATGAAATTATCCCTTACGATCACGGGCGCGCCCTCTACGAGCGGGCGAACGAACCCAAGGAATGGCTGGAAATTCAAGGAGGCCACAACGACGGGTTCTGGCTGACGGGGGATTCGTATACTGAAGGACTGAACGCGTTCATCGAGGCGCATCTTTAACGGTCGCCGCTCACCAGACGGGATATCCAGACGTGACGAATACACTCGGTAATATATTCGAGCAAATCGGACATGCCCGGGAAGAAGAACTCCTGGAGTCTCTCGTAGCGGAGAATGACTTTCGAATCGAACGGATTGTTTCCACGGGTCAGTGCACACCCGACGGCGAGTGGCTGGATCAAGACTTGGATGAGTGGGTGGTCATGTTGAGCGGAAACGCGCGCTTGGGCTTTGAAGACTCTGGCGCGATCGTTGAGCTCAAACCGGGCGACTATCTGAGCATCCCGGCGCACCGGCGCCATCGTGTCGAGTGGACGGACCCGTCGGAGGCTACGGTTTGGCTTGCGATTCACTATGCTGCTATGGATAATCTGGGCGACTGTAGAAAACCTAAGAATTTGGAGGCGTAGACGGTCATGGTACGAAGACGATTGAACCTCAAACAGCGCCAGGAGTTTATCGAGTATTGGAGCGCTACCCTAGTTGCCATCTGCGCGTCGCTTATTGTAACGGCTGGCGCTGTGGGTCAAGAGAAGGCCGCCGAATCCGAGTGGATTAGCCTATTTAATGGTAAGGATCTCACGGGATGGACGGTGAAGATTACGGGTCATGATATTGATGATAATTTCGCGCAGACCTTTCGGGTGGAGGATGGGATGATCAAGGTGCGCTACGACGGCTACGGGGCCTTCGATGAACAGTTCGGCCACCTCTTCTTCAACGAGTCATTTTCGAGCTACCGGCTTCGTCTGGAATATCGCTTTGTGGGCGATCAGATCCCGGACGGCCCCGGCTGGGCTTTTCGGAATAGTGGCATCATGCTTCATGGCCAAACGCCCGAAAGCATGGCGAAGGACCAGAAGTTCCCCGCGAGCATCGAGGTGCAGTTGTTGGGCGGTCGAGGTACCGGCGAACGGCCCACGGGCAATCTTTGTACACCGGGCACCCATGTTGTCATGGACGGGGAACTGTTTAGGCCCCATTGCGTGAACTCGGAATCGGAGACGTACCACGGTGACCAATGGGTGACGGCAGAGGTGGAAGTTCGCGGCGGGGCGATCACGCATTTCATCAACGGTAAACAAGTGTTGTCGTACAGCGGCTCCCAGTTGGATGAAGGAGACGGGGACGCCAAAGTGCTGTTGGCGGCGGGGCAGGAAAAAATGCTTACCAGCGGCACCATTTCGGTCCAGTCCGAAAGCCATCCGGTCGACTTTCGCAAGATCGAGTTGATGAAGCTGGACGACTGATCGCGACTGCTCCTCAGGTCAGCGGCGAGAACGATTACTCAGCCTTATCGCCCTGCTCAAACTCCCGCGACCACGCAATACTCCGCGCGATGCCGTCTGCTAACGGCGTCTGTGGGTTGTAACCGAGCAACGCTCTGGCCTTTCCGATGTTTGCGACGTAGTGGGTAACTTCGCCGAGGCGGGACGGTTCAACGGTCATGTCCGGTTCGATACCGAGGACCTCGCCGATGCGCTTCGCCATGTCGACGAGGCTTTGCCCTTCGCCATAGGCGAGGTTGATGGTATGGCCGTCTTCCTTGCGGTCCACGAGCTGTGTGATGCCCCGCACGATGCCGTCCACGCAATCATCGACATAGGTGAAATCGAGGACTTTGTTTTCGCCATAGACGATGATGGGTTCGCGGCGGCTGATGCGGCGCACGAAGAGCGGGATGACCCTTTCCATGCGCTCGATATCGTTGTCAAAGCGACCATACACATTGCTGAACCGGAAGATGAGGTAGCGCAGGCCGTAGCATTGGGCGTAGGAATAAATCAGGGCTTCGCCCGATATTTTGCTGGCGCTGTACGGGCTTTCCGTAAAGGCAAAATCCGCGTGAGACTCCTCCGTGATGTACCGATGGATATCGCCATACACCTCGCGCGAGCTGCTGAATACGATGGGGATGTCATGGCATCTACAAAATTCCAGCGCGTTGAAGGTCATCATGATATTTTCGATGGCGCGGTCCGGCTGCTCGACAAGTTCGTGTACTTTCGCGTGCGCCGCCAGGTGAACAACCAAATCGATACCATCTGGATAGTGGACATGACCGATGCCCTCATCGAAATTCTTGTAGGGCGTACTCAAATCCTGGAGCAGTGTTTCGATTCGGTCGGTCCAGGTATTGGGCCGGATATCGACGCCAAACACGAAATGCCCTTCATCCAATAGGCGAAGGCCGAGGTTGGTCCCGATTTGGCCACTGGATCCCGTTATTAGAATGCGCACGGTATAGTGTAACTCCTTGTCATTAGTGAATTGGGCATGATGCCAAAAAGGATAGCACGCGACCGAACGGTTCGCCAAAAGTGGGGTTGGGGCCGTCGAAGGCAATGGCGTACACGGCGGCCTCTTTACCTGGTTCTCAACCTATGGTAGCATCGGAACCCCTAGAAGTATGAACCCCTGCGCTGGCCGACAGCGCTCCAATGAGAGAGGTCTCCCATGAAAGCATTCAAAGACGCGAGTGAGAGCATCGGCAACACGCCGCTGATACAGTTATCGAAAATGGGCGCGGGTTTGAAGGCGAAAATCTTCGCGAAAGTCGAGGCGCGCAATCCCTCCTTCTCCGTGAAATGCCGCATCGGCGCGGCCATGGTGTGGGACGCGGAGGAGCGGGGCGTCCTCACTCCGGGCGCAACGATTGTCGAGCCTACCTCGGGTAACACGGGCATCGCTCTGGCGTTCGTATGTGCCGCGCGGGGCTACAAGCTCATCCTGACGATGCCGGAAACGATGAGCATCGAGCGCAGAAGTATGCTGAAGGCCTTCGGCGCGGATCTGATTCTTACGCCGGCGGAGGGCGGTATGCCCGCAGCGGTGCGCAGGGCGGAGGAGATCGCAGAGGAAAACCTGGATTATTACTTGCCGCAACAGTTCAAGAATCCGGCGAACCCCGCGATACATATGAAGACCACCGGACCCGAGATTTGGAACGACACGGATGGCGAGATTGACGTGTTTGTTTCTGGCGTGGGGACCGGCGGCACGATCACCGGCGTCTCCCGGTACATCAAGAAGGAGAAAGGCAAGGCCATCGAATCCGTCGCCGTCGAGCCGGCCGCCTCGCCCGTCCTTTCCGGGGGCGCGTCCGGGCCGCACCCGATTCAGGGTATCGGCGCCGGGTTTATTCCCGATATTCTTGACCTGGACATGGTCGACAAGATTGAAGCGGCAGGCAACGACGAGTCGTTTGAAGTCTCTCGGCGGCTTGCCCAGGAAGAGGGCCTCATCAGTGGCATAAGCAGCGGAGCGGCTGTCACTGTATGCCTGCGCCTCGCCGCCCTCGACGAATACGAAGGCAAGAACATCGTCACCATCTTGCCCGATTCCGGCGAGCGCTACTTATCCACCAAACTCTTCGAGGTTTAGAGTAGCTTCACGTTGGGTAGGGCGGAAGAAGACGACTATGCCGTCATCCTGAGCGAAGCGAAGGATCTCTTACCAAAAGCGAATCAACAGGTTGAAGAGATTCTCTGCTTCGCTCAGAATAACAAAAGGGGTAGTTTTTTTGTAGCGGAAGATTTGAAGGATCTCTTTCCGCAACCGGAACTGTTAAAGTGCGCTAACGCTTCGCGAAGCGCTTGCCGCTGAATTGACGCACGAGCCCCTTGAGTTCAAGCAGGGTCAGAGAACTGAGCGCCTCCGAGACCGGTATCCGGCAGGCGGCGGCAATTTCGTCTACGTAGGATCCATCTGGCGAGAGGACGGAGAGTACGTCGCCTTCAGCGCCTTTCGGCGTGGGGACGGGCGGCGCCGACGCGGCAGGGCGCTGCGGCTTCGCTTCCCTCGGGGCCGGTTCTCTTGAGGAAGCGCTTTGACGAGGGGGTTGTTGTACCTCACGATTCGCATCCGCCTGCTCCGACCTGGCAGCGGGTCGAGCGGGGGCTGCACCGGTAGCGGGTTGGTCTAAGAGATTCAATTCGAGCAAAATATCTTCGACGGTCTCGACCAATTTCGCGCCTTCTCGGATGAGCGCATGGGGGCCTTCGCTGTTTCGCTGTCCTACGTCGCCCGGGATGGCGAATACCTCGCGGCCCTGTTCGAGGGCTTGGTGGGCGGTGATTAGGGCGCCGCTCCGCAGCGGGGCTTGCACGACGAGTGTGCCCATCGTCATCCCGCTGATGATTCGATTGCGGTGTGGGAAGTGGCCTTTCGACGGCTTCACCCCCATGGGAAATTGAGACAGGACGCATCCCTGACGCGCGATGGCATCCATCAGATCAGCGTTGCGCGGCGGGTACACCGTATCCACACCGCAACCCAGCACGGCTACGGTGCGACCGCCGGCCTCCAACGCGCCACGGTGTGCCGCCGAATCGATGCCGAGCGCCATGCCGCTTACGACGGTGATACCGCGCGCGGCGAGTTCGCGCCCGAACTTTTCTGCCATGCGAATGCCGTAGGGCGTCGCGCCTCGCGTCCCGACGATGGCCACCGCGCGCTCGTCCGTCTCCAGCAACCGGCCCCGCGCGAAAAGAATTAACGGAGGGTCATAGATTTCCGCGAGGCGTGTGGGATACAGCGGATCGTTCATCGTGATCAGCTCCGCCCCGTACTGTTCCATAAGGCGTGTCTGTCCTTCGATATCCGCCGCATCCGAATAATTGGCGATGCGTTCGGCCAGCTTCGGGCCTACCACGCCGCGCAGCGAGGCCGAACTCGCGCGGAGGACTTGGCCCGGCGTCCGAAACCGGGCGAGCAGTCGGATAAAGTGAACCGTTCCGACGCCGGGTACCAGCGCGAGCGCCAACCAGTCTCGTTGTTCATCGGTCAGTTTCATGCGATTACTATAGCAATCTTCCGTTCGGTGCGCACAAATTTGTTTCTCGCATATTCTCAACCCCTTTTATCCCACGGAGGATCGTGGGGGCGAGATTTTCAGGCTCTTTACGCATTCCCGGGATAGGCAGCTCGCATCGACCTATTCTACGCTTGCTTACGGTAGTTTTTCCCAAGAGCTCTAAGGAGGTACCGTGCGCTGAAGGCGCATAACTCCTCAGCCCAGGGTACGCGTCGCGAACCCTGGGCTGAGGAATGGAACGCTTACAGCGTTCAAATGCAAGAAGCAACCCGTGTTGTCTTTCCCGGAAATCCGTGAAGAACCGATTTTCAATGACATTGTAATCGCCGTTGAGAATTCGCATAATCCTGACATGATGGATCGAAGAATTCCCAAACCATTTTTTTTCCTCATGGCGATTGCGCTGCTTCTCGTCGTGGGTCGATATGGGGACGAGGTTTTTGCTTGGCTGGCTGGCGAGCCCGAGCTAGAGGTGTTGCCGTCCACGTACGAGGGATTGACCTCCATCGAGGCCCTCCGGGAGATCCAGGCAGCGGGCCTTATCATCAATGTTCATGAGCACGTTCAAGGCCTGTCGGATGCGGAGCGCTTGCTCGAAGTCATGGATCGCTTGGGCGTGGAAAAATCTCTGCTGATGGGCAGTTCCTGGTTCACGATCACGCTCGACGAACGCGTTGGTTTTACGCGATACGATGAAAACAACGAGGCGCTTCTCGATATCGTCGCTGCCTATCCCGGTCGCTTCGAGGCGTGGCCGACGCTCAACCCCGAGGACGAACGGAAGCTGGAGAAGTTGAAGGATCTTCACGCGCGCGGTGCGGCGGGGGTGAAACTCTATACTGGGCACGGCTACGTCAAGCGCAACGACGGTCAATACATGTTCCATACGATGGCGTTGGACGATCCGGCCATGCTGCCGGTCTACGAATATTGTCAGGAGAATTTTCTTCCCCTGCTGATTCATGTTCAGCCGGATTCGAAACTGGGACCGGGAATCGCGGAGGAGTTTATCGCGGTGTTGACTCAGTATCCGGATATGAAGGTCATCTGTCCGCATTACATGTTATCGTCCGGTCGCGATTCAAGGCTGCGCGAGTTCCTGGATACCTTCCCCAATCTTTACAGCGATATCAGTTACGGTCACGATTCCTTTATCAAGCAGGGCTTCGCGCGAAGCGACAAAAAACCCGAAAAGTTTCGGCGCATTTTTCGGGAGTATCCTGATCGATTCATGTGGGCGACGGATTTGGTTGTGACCGATATTCCATCCAAGAGTGTTCCGTGGATCGCGGAACGGTTCCAAGGATACCTGGATATGCTTACCAAGGAAGCGTTCACGACCGTCGCGGTGCCCGGCAAGGCGCTGCGTGGCCTCGAGTTGGACCCGGGGCTTCTGGAAGGGGTTCTCTACCGCAACTACCACGAGTTTATGGCGAAGCGTCCGAAGGGTACCCGTATTACGCGATCCATCAATTGGTCAAAGATGGGCGGATCGCCAACAGGCCGCAAACCCGGCGAAATCCTGCCGCCACCCCAGAAGAAATAGAGGCGCCTTCAAACAAGTTGATTCTTCACGGATCACCTGGAGTGATCTTGGCCGCTCCCACACCTCCAAAAAAGTCTGAAGGTGCCCACGGGTTATTGGTGGTATACGGAATCGAGCGACGGACGGCTGGTGAATTCGGCGGTGGGGCGTTTCCAGTGACATTCGAAATGATTGTGAACCGAATTGGCATCTGATAGACTGCCGGACGCATTACAGTTTTGGGGAGCCCGTTACACGATGTTAGATATAAAGTGCGTCGAGCTGATAGCGGCCGACGCTTCTGTTACGACGAAGCAAGCCACCGCCGTCATCGATCTGATAAATAGCGGAGGAACGATTCCGTTCATCGCTCGCTATCGAAAAGATCAGACCGGCAATCTCGACGAGGTCAAGATTGAATCGATTGCGGAGGGCAACGTGTATTACACGGCGCTCACGCAACGGCGCGCCGCGATCACGGAGAATATCGACAAGCAGGGTCGGCTTACGGATGCGCTGAAAGAAGCCATCCACTCCTGTACGAAGAAATCGGAATTGGAAGATCTCTATCTTCCCTTCAAGAAGAAGCGCCGCACCAAGGCGACGGTGGCGCGCGATCAAGGCCTTGAAGCGCTTGCCGAGTATCTCTGGCGGCAAGAGGCAGACGCCAAGTCGATCGAGGAACACGCCCAGGAGTTTGTCGACCCCGCCAAGTCCGTTGAATCGGCGGAGCAATCCCTGGAAGGCGCGCGCCACATTCTCGCGGAGCGCTATTCCGTGGATGCGCCGTCGCGTGCGGAGATTCGCGAGAAGATGCGGGCGCACGGAAAAGTCACCTCCTGCACCACGAAATTATCCGAAGGCAAGAAAACAAAGTTTGAGCCGTACTACGCGTTTTCCGAGGCGGTGAAAAAGATTCCTTCGCACCGGCTGTTGGCGATTCTCCGCGGTATGAAAGAGGGCATGTTGCGGATGGAGTTGGCGCTGGATGATGACGATGCGAAGTCGGGCTTGATTGAGCGGTTTATAAAGGATAAAGAAGGCCCCTTCGCGGAGCAGATTGCGAAGGCCATCGAGGATGGCTACAAGCGCCTGATTAAACCGGCGATCGAAACGGAAGTGCTTGACGAAGCCCGGCAGCGCGCGAACGAAGAGGCCATCCATGTATTCCGGGAAAATGCCCAGAATCTGCTTATGGCCGCACCGGCGGGCCGGCTCCATGTTATTGGCGTCGATCCCGGCTTGCGCAGCGGTTGCAAATTGGCGGTCGTGGACGACACCGGCGCCTACCAGGAAAACGCAGTCCTCTTTCCAGAGAAGGCCGAAGAGGCGGAAGCGATACTGGTTGCGTTCCTCGATAAATACAAAATTCAGGCGATCGCCATCGGCAATGGGACGGGCTCGCGCGAAGCGTCACGTTTTGTAAGCGCGGTGCTGGCCAAACGCGAAGGCTCAGACGTGTTTTGGGTCGCCGTGAACGAAGCTGGCGCGTCGGTGTATTCCGCATCCAAGCTCGCCCGTGAAGAGCACCCCGATCTCGATATCACCGTGCGCGGCGCCATCTCGATTGCTCGGCGCCTTCAGGATCCCTTGGCGGAGCTGGTAAAAGTCGAACCGAAGAGCATCGGCGTCGGACAATATCAACACGACGTAAATCAGAAGCTGCTGCGCGAAGGATTGCACCGGTCGGTCGAGTCCTGCGTTAACCGGGTCGGCGTCGATTTGAATACCGCCTCTGTGCCTCTGCTGAGGTACATCAGCGGCATTCAATATGGAACCGCCCAGAACATCGTCGCGTCCCGTACCGAGGCCAAAGGATTTAAGAACCGGACGCAGCTCCTTGAGGTGGCCGGCATTGGCCCGAAAGTTTATGAACAATGCGCTGGTTTCCTACGGATCGCGGATGGAGATGTCTTCCTAGACAGCACGGCCATTCACCCGGAGTCGTATCCCATCGTCGAGAAGATCGCGGAATCCCTTTCGGTGACCCCCGCGGAACTCGTCGGCAATCGCGACATGCTCGACAAGGTCGACCTGTCGGTATTCGAATCTGATACGGTAGGGAAGATCGCGCTGCACGATGTGAAAACCGAACTGCTCAAGCCCGGTCGAGACCCGCGCAAAGAATTCCGCATGCCCAAGTTCATTGAGGGCGTGAACGATGTGAAAGACATTGAGAAAGGCATGGAAGTCGAGGGCGTCGTGACGAACGTAACCAACTTTGGGGCGTTTGTCGACATCGGCGTTCATCAAGATGGGCTTGTTCACCTCTCGCAACTGGCGAATCGCTTCGTGAAAGACCCGGGCGAAGTCGTCAAAGTCGGGCAGATCGTCAAGGCCCAAGTCATCGAAGTTGACAAAGAAGCGCCGCGCATTTCGTTGTCCATGAAAGCGCTCTTGCCTGCACCGGCGAGAAAGCCCCGTCGCCCATCCAGCCAAAATCAAGAACAGGACAGGAGCCCGAGTGAGGGCGACCGCCCGCGGCCCAAGCGCGCCGCGCCCAAGAGAGACGCCGGTTCCGATCGACGTCCAAGCCGCGAGAATGCATCGAAGCGTCGGGACAAACCGAGAAAGCCCAACGGAAAGCCGCGCCGCGATTCCCAGCGAAGCGGAAAGCCCAAGGATCACGTTTCGGGCGATACGTCGAAGATGAACACGCAACTCGCCGACCAACTCGCCAGCCTGCGCGACAAGCTTAATACGGATACGAAGTAGTCGCGGAGAATCCGCTATTCCACGGGTCGCGCGTAGCGCCGGAAGAATCGGGTAAATTCGGACTGATCCACTTCTCCCTTGGCTACCCCTCGCTTGCCCCTTCGTATTCTTGCAGGATCTCACGCGCGCGTTCTGCGTCGTCCTCGCTGACGAGCACTTCGACCTTGCCTAGGCCGGCGGTGGTGAGGGGCATGACGGTGTGCGGCACTTCAGAGTTCAGTCGCGCCTCGACCCCTTGTTCGCGGAGGACGGAGACGACGATTGCGCCTTCGGAGTCGCTCCAGCATTCGTGAATGGGCACCATGGGACGTTCGTTTTCATCGAGTATCACCGCTAGGACTCCCGCGTCAGTCACTTCGTTAATTTCCACAGCCTGCTCGTCAAAGTATACATAAAGGGGTTGAAAGGTGCGAAGGCGGGCCGGGCGTCCTGCAGGCTGAAGGAGCGCTAGATTCAAGGATACGGATATACAGATACGTTGACTTCGCGGGAGGGGGCGTGATATCTTTTCGCGTTCTCCCCAGCGGCCATTCCGCGTTTTTAGCGGCTTGAAAGTATAGGAATCCATGGGTGTAATTGACTACAAATCAACTGTAAACCTTCACCAATCCAAGTTTCCCATGCGGGCCAACTTGGCACAGCGTGAGGAGGAAACGGTTGCGCGTTGGGACGAAACCGATCTCTACGGGCGTATGAGGGTGGCGGCCGAAGGGCGACCCAAGTATGTGCTGCACGACGGGCCTCCTTATGCGAATGGGCAACTTCATTCGGGTACCGCGCTGAACAAGACGCTAAAAGATCTGGTGGTCAAGTCAAAGCAGATGGCCGGGTTCGACGCGCCCTACGTGCCGGGTTGGGACTGCCACGGGCTTCCCATCGAATACAAAGTAATCGGCGACTTGGGCGGCAAGGCCAAGTCCATGAGCCAGGTCGAAATCCGCCGACGTTGCCGTGAATTTGCGCTTGGGTTTGTGGATATTCACCGCGAAGGCTTCAAGCGGCTTTTCGTCACGGGCGAGTGGGACAATCCGTATCTCACGTTGAACCCGAAGTACGTCGCCACGATCATCCGGGTCTTCGCGGGCATGTACGAAAACGGCTCCATCTATAAAGGTCTAAAGCCGATCCACTGGTGCACCAAGTGCCAAACCGCCCTCGCTGAGGCGGAGGTGGAGTACGGCGATCACCGTTCGCCCAGCATCTATGTGAAATTTGAGGCGGTGGATCCGATTCCGGGCGTCGAGGGCAAGGTGTCCTTCCTTATCTGGACGACGACGCCCTGGACGCTTCCCGCGAATCTTGCCATATCCCTCAACCCCGACTTCGAATACAGCGCAATTCGGGTTGGCGGCGAAACGCTCATCATGGCCAGCCAGCTTGCGCCCGCCGTTCTCGAGGCTGCGGGAATTGACGATTCGGAAGTCGTCAAGAAATTCGAGGGCAAGGATCTTGAGGGCCTTCATTACAAGCACGTATTTTTCCCGGAAAGAATTTGCCCGATCATACTGGGCAACCATGTGACGCTCGAAGCCGGAACCGGCTGCGTACACACGGCCCCAGGCCACGGCCAGGACGACTATGTCGTCGGCGCACAATACGGCATTGAGCCGCTATCGCCCGTCGCGGACAATGGCGTGTTTACCGAAGAGGCCGGCCCCTACGAAGGCGAACATGTTTTCAAGGCGAACCCCCGAATTGTAGAAGACCTCCGTGCCAGCGGTGCGATGTTTCACGACGACGAAATCAGCCATAGCTATCCCCATTGTTGGCGCTGCTCGACCCCGATCATCTTTCGCGCCACGCCCCAATGGTTCATTTCCATGAGCGTAAACGACCTGCGGGAAAAAGCCGTTGCGAGCGTGGATAGCGTGACATTCGTCCCCGAATGGGGCCGAGAGCGCATCCGATCCATGATCGACCAGCGTCCCGACTGGTGCATCAGCCGCCAACGGTCGTGGGGAGTCCCCATTCCCGTGTTGTATTGTGCGGAATGCAGCGAGGTCTATGCGACGCCCGAATCTTTTAAACGGGTGGAAGAAATCGCCCTTTCGGCCGCGGACGGCATCGATCGCTGGTTTGACACGGCCGCGTCGAAATTTGTGCCCGAAGGCGCGGTCTGCGCGCACTGCGGTCATGGGACCTTCGAAAAGGAAACCGACATTCTCGATGTGTGGTTCGATTCGGGGTGTAGCAACGTGGCGGTGTGCGAAGCACGCGATACCCTGACGTGGCCCGCCGATATGTATTTGGAAGGCAGCGACCAGCACCGCGGTTGGTTTCAATCCTCGATTTTGCCCGCCATCGCCCTGAAGGGCGAGCCCCCCTACAAGACCGTTGTGACGCACGGCTACGTGGTCGATGGCGACGGCAAGAAACTCTCGAAGAAACTGGGCAATTTCCGTGATCTGCCGGACATGCTCAAGCGCTACGGCGGCGATGTCCTCCGCCTCTGGGTCGCGAGTGAGAATTATCGGCAAGACATCCGCTTGTCGGACGAGATCCTGACGCGGATGCAAGACGCCTACAAGAAACTGCGCAACACCTTCCGCTTTCCGTTGAACAATCTGACCGATTTCGGCCCGGAAGACGCCGTGCCCTATGCCGAGCTGGAAGAAGTGGATCGCTGGGCGCTCTACAAGATTCAGGAACTGCGTGTGCGCGTTCTGAAGGCGTATGAAGACTTCGAATTCCACAAGGCCTTCCACGGCGTACATGACTTTTGCAATACCGAGCTCAGCGCGTTCTACTTCGATGTGTTGAAAGACCGGCTCTACACCTTCGCGCCGAAATCACGCGAGCGGCGTAGCGGCCAGACGGCGCTCAGCATCATCCTGCGAGACCTGCTCCAGCTTTTTGCGCCCATCTTGCCGCACACCTGCGACGAGGCGTGGCGCCACCTTCCCGCGTATTTGCAGAGCGAAGACAGCGTACACCTGACTCTGTTTCCCCCGGAACGGCCCGAGCACATCATGGCCGGAAATACCCTGGAGGCGTGGAACGAGTTATTGCGTATGCGCGGAATCGTCTCGAAAGAATTGGAAGAGGCGCGGCGGGCGAAGACCATCGGATCCTCGCTGCAGGCGGGGATTACGCTTACACCCGGCAACGCGGCCGTCGAGGCCATTCTAAAAGAGCGGGAAGACCAGTTGCCTTCGATATTCATCGTATCTGAATGCCAACTGCTTGCCCCATCCAACGCGGCCGCCGCGAGCGATGGGTTGTTGCTCGTGGACGTGGGAAAAGCGACGGGCGAAAAATGCGTCCGATGCTGGAACGTCCGTTCGTCCGTCGGCAGCGTCCCCGATCATCCCGAAATTTGTGAACGTTGCGCATCGCAACTCGAAGTAGGAGAGCCCTTGAATGACTAAGCGTGAAATGAAGAAATACCAGAAGTTGCTCCTCGATGAACAAGGCCATTTGAGTCAGGGAATCCGAAAGATCGAACAGAATACCTTGGAAAATACGGAACGCGAATCCGGGGGCGATCTCACCAGTTTTGCCGAGACGGGCACCGATAACAACGAACGGGACACGGCGCTTCGTGTGGCCAGCGGCGAATCCGATTGGCTCCACGAGATTTCGGACGCGCTGGACCGGATCAACAAGGCCACCTATGGCAACTGCGAAAGTTGTGAATCGGACATTCCCGTGAAACGCCTGGAAGTTTTCCCTTCCGCCCGCTACTGTATCACCTGTCAATCGAAGCTCGAAAAGGATGGAGTCCTCTGAGGGGCGCTCCCGTGCCTGATTTTACGCGTTCTCAGCCAACCGCACCCAACCCCCCTGGCGCGTTGCGCCTATCGCTGTGATGTCACGCAAGCTTCAGATTCAATGGGCCTCGGCTGCGTTTTTCGTCGTGCTGATCGCCGATCAAATCACCAAGGTGATCGTGCGCCGTACGCTGACGTCAGGCATGGCCGGTCGCGACGTGTTTTTCCATTTCACGCACCAGCGAAACGAAGGACTCGTGGGCGGAATGTTTAGCGACTTCAAGATCGTTACCTATGGGGCGCCCGTGTTTGCCACGCTGGTGCTCCTTTACCTGTTTCGCCATTTGGATCCTCGATCGCGCCTGCAACCGCTGGCCTTCGGCATGGTCTTTGGCGGGGCGATCGGCAACATCATCGACCGCGTCATGCACGGAGCCGTAACTGATTTCCTCCAATTCTATTTTTTCTTTATTCCCTTTGACTTTCCCTGGAAATATTATCCGGCCTTTAACATTGCCGATTCCGCCATCTGTGTAGGAGTCTTTATCCTCGTGCTAAGCTGGAACGCCAGTCCCCCTGAAGAGAATGTGGCCGATACTGTTTAATATCGGGCCCGTGCCCGTCAATTCCTATGGCCTGATGATCGCCATTGGATTTCTCACGGCGCTTTTCTTCATCCAGCGCGAAGCAAAACGTGTGGGATTGGACCCCGCCGTGTTCGGCGACGCGGCGTTCCCTGCGCTGTTTCTAGGCCTCGCCGCCACACGCGTTCTCCATATCATCATGTTTCCCGAGTTCTATTCCTTTACCGATCCCGTCGGCTGGATCGCGGTGTGGCGCGGCGGGCTCGTTTTTCAGGGCGGTCCTCCGGTTGTCATTGCCTACCTCTACTTCTACTTCAAGAAGCGCAAGGTCGATTTCTGGAAGGCCTGCGACATCGTCTTTCCCTATGTGGCCCTAGGACATGGCATCGGGCGAATAGGCTGTTTTCTCAAAGGCTGCTGCTACGGTGCGCCCACGACCGTGCCCTGGGGCATCCCGGCGCGGCGCGTTCCGTGGGACATCACTCAGCCCGCCACCGGCAGCGACGCCTATTTGGAACATCTTCGGCGATTCGAGGCGGTAACGCTCCACGACCATTGGTCGCTTCCCATTCACCCTACCCAACTGTATAGCACGCTCGGACTCCTAACGATTTGTGGCCTCCTCATTTTCCTGCGAAGGTACTGGAACCCGTTTTCCGGATTCCTCATGCCGTCCTACCTCGTTGCCTACGGCGTCTATCGGTTTATCATCGAGGAGTATCGTGGCGATCACAATCCGGTGCGCATCCTCAATCTATCCGACCAGCAAATCATCGGGATCATCGTCGCGGGATTCGGCATCGCGTTGTTCTTTTATCTCCGGCGTCGCGATAAACAGCGGCCGGTCCGGCAGGCAAGCGCTTGAGAAAAAAATAACCCCTCGCCGAATGCTTGACAAGAACTCCGAATCTATGTACGCTTCGCCGTCGTTTTACACCGGAGATCGGAGCCGATGCGCCCGTCCAAACTAAGCTCCAAAGTTTTTCTCGAACTTCCCCCCGTGCTGGCCCATTACATCGAGCCAGAACGCAATCTATGGCTCAGCGGAAACCCGAAACGGGGCCGCGTCACGCTCATGGAACGTTCGGGGTCCTTTACGGACCTTGAAAGCTTAGCGGTCGAGCGACGGAACCTCCTGAGCGCTCTCGGTCTTGAGCGTGCCCGGGCAATGAAATACAAGATTGGTTTCGAGCAGGGGCGCCGGGATGGCGCCCGCCACCTAAAAACCTTCAATGACAATACGCGATTGGCCCTCCAGGCCGCTCTGGTATTCGGACAAGTCCAGGGCAAATTTATCGCTGATTCCGTGAAGTTCGAATTCGATTTGAATGCGCGAACGCTTTACCGAGAGGTGGTGTTGGATGCCTGCGCCGAAGCGCTTATTCACCGGATGACCCTTGCGGATACGGGGGCGTGCTCCTGCTGGGGCACCGCCGGCTATCTGGCCGGGCACGTCAGCGAAATTCTGGGCCGTAAAGTTCTTACGATCGAGACGGAATGCCAGTGTCTCGGTGCGGAAAAATGCCGTCTGATTAGTAAGTTCGACTCCGAATGGGAGGACGACACCGCATGGGCGCGCGATGTCACATGGGCACGCGACGCCCTCACGCTGACCTCTTTCGATCAAGAATTGAAGCAGCGTGACGACCAGATCGAACGTTCGAGAATGGCAACACGCAAGGCCCAGGGGGCGTTGAACGGCTTAAACCGCCGCATGCGTTCCGAGTTGCTGCTTGAGGCGGTCGTGGCCGGATCCGACGCGATGGCGCCTGTGGCCAACCGCGCGAGGCAACTCGTGGAGACCGGCGCGCCCGTGCTGATCTCCGGCGAGTCGGGCACCGGCAAAGCCACACTGGCCCGGTCGATCCATTACGGCGGCGCGCGGAAGAGTAAGCCCTTCGTCGAGTTGGATTGCGCAGGGCTGACCGGTGCATTGCTGCTGCAAGAATTGCTCGGCTATGCCGAAGGTGCCGTATCGGGAGCGGCCGCCGGCCACAAGGGGGCACTCGCGCGGGCGAACGGCGGCACGTTATTCGTATCGGACCTCAGCAAAGTAAGCCTCGATGCGCAGGGACACCTGGCCCGCGCGCTCGCCACGAAACAGGTCACGCCTTTGGGCGCGGACAAGCCGCAGGCAGCCAATGTCCGAATAATCGCCGCCCTGGATCGTGATCCAGCGAAAGCGGTCGCGAAGAAAGTCGTGCGCGAGGATCTGTATTTTGCCATCGCGATTGGGCGTATCGACTTGCCGCCGCTGCGCGAACGGGAAACCGACATCATCCGCCTTGCGGAAACGTTTCTAGCCGAATTCAAGACGCTCCACGATCGGCCGTCGGTCGAAATGTCATCCGATTTTCGACAGATACTTTTGGAATCTGCGTGGCCCGGAAATGTGCGGCAGTTGCGGAACGTGGTCGAGCATGCCGTCATCATGACCAACGGGGAAATCCTCGAACCACGCCATCTGCCTGAGGAGATTCTCGCATCGCGTTGGACGCGCCAGCCACAGGCGCTGACGGAAGAAGTAATCCGCGCCACGTTGAGCCGTACCCATAACAACAGGACGAAGGCCGCCGAACTGTTGGGCGTGGGCCGCACGACCCTCTGGCGTTCGATGAAGAAATTGGGGATTGCCTAAGGATTGCTTTATCGTGTAAGCGCTGGCGAAATCCCGTTGGCCAGGGCGGTACCTAGGCGGAATTGAGCGGGATGCGGCCTGTGACGAACGATTGCCATCGGTTTTTCTTGTATGCTATCGTAAGGCAGGACGGGGATCTTAGGGTAGGCAATGTGGCGATTTGTTCAAGTTACTGATCCACACTTAGGCAGCACGACAGATGGCGTCTGGAACAACGGCTTCATCTGTACGATGATGCCTGATGTGATGCGCTGTCTGCGCAGGGATCTCGCGGGAATCAAGCCAGAGTTCATCTTGGCCACCGGCGACATCTCCAGCCAGCAGACGCGCGACGCCATGTTCGCCTCCCGCGATCTCATGGATTCCCTCGGATTCCCCTACTACCCCATGGGCGGCAACCACGATTTTGTGCTGGAGGACTCGCGCAAATGGTTCCTTGAGGCCTTTCACGCCCAACTGCCCACCGCGAGCACCGTCTACTCCTTCGATCACGAAAACCTCCACTTCGCCGTGCTCGACCCGTGGTGGAAGTGGTCAGACGACACGCTCTCGGAAATCAGCGAACGGGCCATCGCCGAAAAAATGCAGACGGACCTCAAGGGTGCCCGCTGGGCCGTTCCTCCGCATCAACTGGAATGGTTGGACGAGGACCTTCGGGCTAACCCGGATAAACCAACCATCGTCGCCACCCACTACCCCGCCATGCCCATCCCGGATCGCTTGCGCCGTCCCGGTATCCAGGATTCGGGGGAGTTGGACAACGCGGACGATTTGATCCACGTCATGAAGGCCCATCCCCAAGTGAAGGCCGTCTTCTCAGGCCACATGCATATGCACTACATTACGGTTGACGAAGGCATCACCCACGTCGTCACTGGCGCCCTTCCCGAATACCCCACTGAATACCGCGACATCGAAGTCTACGAGGACCGCATCGAACTCTACACCCGCGGCCTCAGCGACACCTCCTTCGCCAGCCGATCCCTCATCCCAGGAAACGAGTGGACCCTCGGCGAACCCGGGGACCGTCGCACCACGATCAGCCTGCTGTAAGGCGGGCGTGGGGCACGTATGGCCATATCGCCTTGGAAAGACCGCTGAGGGCGCTGGTCCCACATTCAGGTGCTTTTATTTAATCTGAGTTTCTTCCACGATTTGCCACACTGCAGCTCGCGAGTACGCTCGCCCTCCCGGGGCGTTCCTCCACCAATTTCCCGCGAAGCGGGTTTTGACTCGTAATGACTGATGGCGATTTCGCGGTCCGTCCGTTTCACTTTGCGCGCAGTAGGCGCAGTCCGTTTCCGATTACGAGGAGGGATGCTCCCATATCGGCGGCGATGGCCATCCACAGGGTCGCGACGCCGAATAGGGCCATCAGGATGAAGACGAGTTTCAGCCCGAGCGCGAATGCGATGTTTTGTTTGATGACGCGCAAGGTGCGTCTTGAGTGGCGTATGAGCCAGGGGATTTTTGCCAGGTCATCGGACATGAGCGCGATGTCAGCGGTTTCGATGGCCACGTCGGATCCGGCCGCGCCCATGGCGATGCCGAGCGAGGATGCGGCCATCGCGGGGGCGTCGTTAACGCCATCGCCTACCATGGCGACTCGGCCGAATTCTCGGGTCATGGCGTCCACCCTATCTACTTTCTCTTTGGGGAGCAGCTCGGATTCGAAGGCGTCCATGCCGATTTCTTCTGCCACGGCGGAGGCGGTGCCCTCGTTGTCGCCTGTCAACATGACGACGCGTTCGATGCCCAGTCCCTTGATCGACGCTACGGTGTCGGCGGCGCTGTCACGCACTCCGTCGGACACGCTGATAAGGCCGCACACATGGTCGCGGTTCCCCAAGGCGATGACGGAATGCCCGGCGTCTTCGAGGCGGCTGGCGGCGTCATGGCACTCCTCCGTCTCGCCTCCTTTTTCGTGCAGGAAGCGGTGGCTGCCTATCCAAAATTCTCGGCCTCGGTACAGGCCTTCGGCGCCTTTTCCTTGGATGACCGTAAAGGCATCGACCGTTTCGAATTCAACCCCTAGTTCTTCGGCCTTGCTCAGGATGGCGCGGGCCAAGGGGTGATCGCTGTGGCTCTCGAGGGCGGCGGCACGTTCGAGCAGTTCGCGTTCCGTATGGCCGTTCAGCGGGATGATGGCCTGGACGGTGGGGCGTCCGTAGGTTAAGGTTCCGGTCTTGTCGAATGCGATCGCGCGGAGGGAGGCTGGGGCCTCGATATAGACCCCGCCTTTGATAAGGACCCCCTCCCGGGCCGCGGACGCGATTCCCACTACGATGCTCACTGGGGTCGATATCACCAAGGCGCAGGGGCACGCGATGACGAGCAGGACCAAGGCTTGGTAGAACCAATAGCCCCAAGCCGCGCCAAAGGCGAGGGGAGGCACTACGGCGACTGCGATAGCGAGTCCCATCATCAGGGGCGTATAGACCCGAGCGAAGCGCTCGACCCATTGTTCGCTTGGCGCGCGACGGGTTTGGGCTTCCTCGATCATATGGATGATGTGCGCGAGGGTGGTATCTGCGGCGCTTCGTGTCGATTCAAACTCGAAGGCACCGTCGTTATTGAGCGTCCCGGCGAAGACCGTCGAACCGAGTTCCTTGGTCGAGGGTTTGGACTCGCCCGTGATGGGCGCTTCGTTCACGGTGGTGCTGCCGTGGGTGACGACGCCGTCCAAGGGGATCTTTTCTCCGGGACGCACGAGGACGGCCACACCGACGGGGACCTCCTCGACGGGCTTCTCCTCAATGTCTCCATAATGAGGACTGCGGTAGCGCGCCATGGCGGGCGAAAGGTCGACTAGCGACGCGATGGCCCGTCGTGCGCGCGAGACGCTCCAGGATTCCAGAAGAAGGGCCAGCGAGAATAAGAAGGCGACGGCTGCTCCTTCCATCCATTCGCCCAGAAGAACGGCTCCTGCGACGGCGACGGTCATGAGCAGATTCATGTCGGGTCGAAGGCGCTTGGCAGCGTAGGCGGCCTTTGGGATGATCGGCAGCCCGCCCGCCACAATCGCGGCGCCGTACAAGGCGATGGTGGGCATGGGAATAACGTGAGGATCGCCGTGATCGCCAAACGCATCCACGAGGCCGTGAACCCGGATATGAAACGCGGTCGCGCTGATGGTGAGAAGCCCGCTGATTGAACAGAGTATGGCGCGGCCATGGCGTTCCCACAGACCATCGCTGCCCCCTGCGGTTGACGCCGTGTGCTCCTCCCAGGGAATCGCCTCCATTCCGGTTCGTCGCACGGATTCGCGGATGGCTAGGGCATCGAGCGGACTGGATCCTTGGTCCACCAACAATTTCCCGTTGAGCAAATCGAAGTTGAGACGATCTACGTCGCCCACGAGGGGCTTGAGTTCCTTCTTCAGGATGGCAACCTCCTCGGCGCAATCCATCCCTTTTATCTTGAACACCAGGCGGGTCATAGGATGGAATTATAACGTGACTATCGACCGTATCTCCCTTTTTGCTATGCTCCAACCGAACATGCGAGGAAACGAGGCGTTCCGCCGTCTGAGGCGGTTACGGAGGAGAACCAGTTATGATATCGAAGATCAGCGTTCGCGCGATTGCCTTGGCGGTAACCGTTTTATTGGCAGGCCCTTCGGCGTGGGCGGGTTACCATCGGGTCAATGCCTCGAATCCAGAGGACCCGATGGATGTTCACGTCTACCGGCTGGATAACGGGCTGACGGTTTATCTGACGGAAAACCACCAGAAGCCCCGGTTCTATTCCGAGATTGCCGTGCGTGCGGGCAGCAAACACGACCCCGCCGACGCGACGGGCCTCGCCCACTATCTTGAGCACTTGCTGTTCAAAGGGACTCAGGAATTCGGAACGCTCGACTACGCCCAAGAAAAACCGTATCTCGATAAGATTCAGGCGTTGTATGAACAGCATTTTATCGAGGATGACGCGGACGAACGCCGGGCAATCTATGCGGAGATTAACCGCCTGGCCCTGGAAGCCTCCGCCTTTGCGATTCCGGGTGAATTGGACAAGGTGTACAACTCGATGGGCCAATCCCATCTGAACGCTCATACCTCGGACGAAGAGACGGTGTATAAAGTTGGGCTTCCGTCGAACCGGCTGCGCCAGTGGGCCGCGATGGAATCGGCGCGTTTTGTGAACCCTGTATTCCGACTGTTCCATACGGAATTGGAAACGGTCTACGAAGAAAAGAACCGGAGCATCGACAACAAGGGCCGTGTGATTAACAATGCCGTGAGCAATCTGTTGTTTAAGAAACACCCCTACGGGCAACAAAAGACCATCGGCGAAGTGGAACACCTCAAGCGGCCGTCGCTGGTCCACATTCGCAATTATTTTGACACCTACTACGTGCCGAATAACATGGCCATCTCCATCAGCGGCGATATCGATATCGAAGAGACGATGAAGATTATCGACGAGAACTTCGGGAGCTGGGAACGCAAGGACTTGCCCGAGGCGAAGACCTGGGAAGAGGCGCCGCTGGTTGGGGCGGAACGGGTCTCCGTAAACTACAAGGCGGAGGAGTACGTCCAGCTCGCGTTCCGCACCGTGCGACACGGCCATCCAGACGAAGAGGCGCTGACGCTTCTCGATTTTATTCTGGACAACTCCGTTGCCGGGCTGATCAACCTGAACCTCAACCAGCAACAGAAAGTCCGCCAGGCGGGCGCGTACCACGCCTTTTACAACGACTACGGAGTGGAACAGTTCTACGGTGTCCCCAAGGAGGGCCAGACGCTTGAGGAAGTGGAGCAGCTCCTACTCGATCAAGTCGAGATGATTAAACGCGGGGAGTTCGAAGAGTGGATCATTCCGGCGATCATCAACGACTTCAAAATGAACGACAAACGCGGCCTTGAGATGGATTTTATGCGCGTACAACGCATGACGAATTCCTTTCTCGCCTTCGATGATTGGGACCATACCGTCGGCAAGATCGCGCGTATGGAGGCCGTAACAAGAGACGAGGTTATCGAAGTGGCGAAGCGCTATTTCGTGGGGAACTATGTGGCCGGGTACCGGCGCGATGCGCAGCAGGATCTGCCGTCGATCGAGAAGCCGAAGATCGACCCGGTTCCCATCGACCCGTCTAAACAATCAGAATTTGCCAAGAATATCCTAGGGCTCCCCTTCGATCAGATCGAACCGGTGTTCGTCGATTCTACGAAGGACTATACGGTGGTCGAAGCCGACACCGGCGTCAAACTCTACTACGCGCCGAACCCGGTGAACGACCTCTTCTCCTTCTCGATTCAGGTTGAATTCGGAACCCACGAAGACAACACTATCGCCATCGCGACACAATTGCTCGACAAGTCCGGAATCGAGGGGATCTCGTCCCTTGATCTCCAGAAAGAATGGTACAAGCTCGGAAGTTCCTTTGCCATCGGCGCCGGTGAAAACGAAACCTTCATCCAGATAACCGGGCTCGACGAAAAGTTTGAAGAGACCCTGGGGCTCATGCTCCAACTGGTCACGAACCCGGTATCCGATCCGGCCGTGTTGGAGGAACTCAAGAAGATCATCCTTGTGCGGCGTGAAGATGCAAAGAAGGAACCCCGCACGATTGCCCGGGCGCTTTCCGAATATGTGCGCTATGGCGACGATTCCTACTACCTGCGGATGCTGCCGGCCGACGCGTTGGAGAAACTGACGGTCGATGAACTCAACCAAGTCATCCAGAACCTGTTGAAGTTCAAACACACCATCACCTACACGGGATCGCTTCCGCTTGATTCGGTACTCGAGATTCTCGCGAGGAAACACCCGACACCCGGATCGCTAAACGAGCCGCCCGCCCACCGTTTCCGCCGTGCACGCCGCGCCGAGGGAACCGAGATATTCCTCTACAACAAGGCGTCGGCCCAGTCGCAAGTTCGGATAGAGTTTCCCGATGGCGTCTACACGGCCGAAGACGGCGCGTCCGTGGAACTCTACAACCAATACTTCGGTGGCGGCATGTCCAGCATTGTGTTCCAGGAGCTGCGCGAATCCCGCGGCCTGGCTTATTCGGCGCAAGCTCGATACGTCAAAGGCGGGCGGGTGAACGACGAGAACCTGATGATTGGGGTGATTCAATGCCAGACCGACAAGACTTCGGATGCGCTGGCTGCCTTTTTCGACTTGTTCGACGAGATGCCCCAATCCGAAGAGCGCTTCGAAGAGACGTCGCAGGCCATCATCAACGTCTACCGGACCTCGCCCATTGGATTCCGGAATGTTCTCGGGAGCGTCCGCGGGTGGGAGCGGCTGGGTCTGGATGGCGACCCGCGGGAGAAACGATTCGCGCAAGTCGAATCTGCGGAGATGAGCAGTATGCTGGATTTTTACAGTACCCACATCAAAGGCAAGCCGAAACTGGTTTCCATCGTCGGCGAGTCATCGAAGATCGACCTGGACGCGCTGGCGAAATTGGGCACGGTAATCACCGTGGATGAGGAAACAATCTTCATCAAGTAACCACGGTGCGCTATCGGTTCTTCGGGCAAGATCCCAACGGTATTATCCGGCAAAAGTCCGGGCCACCTTGTCAATAATCGTGTATCCGGCGAAGCCGATGTACACGGCGGATGCCACGACCATGAAGAAAATGTTGACCCATCCCGGTCGGGCCGACTTAGGCAGATACGTTAGGTTCATGTAGAGAAGAATGGGCACGTAGACGGCCATGGCGAAGCCGGACAACAGCGCTGCGATAAAGAGAAAATCCAATCCGCCAACGTTTTGTTTCTCGAAGTACCAGACGCTGATCGTGCCGACGATCATGGTGGTGCCCACGAGGATGAAGTACCATTGATCGAGTTTGAACCAGCGGCCGAATTTGAAGTTGGTGTGAAGCAGGTCGGCGAATATGCGGCTGCTGCCGTCCACGCCCCCCAACTGGCTGCTGAACAACGTCGCCATGCCGATAATCAGGAACAAATTGCGCCCCGTTTTGCCCATGCTTTGCTCAAGTATCGACGCGAGATCCCATACCAGGCTTCCCTGGCTGGGCACGAGGCCGGTAGGATGCAGTACGGCCAATGCGCCGAATATGAATAAGAACATGGTGAAACAGCCTAGCATCCAGAAGAAAAACACCTGATCGATCACCACGTACCTCATCCAGTCGCGGAAACGGCGTTGATTCTCCTCCGTTTCCGGATATACATAACCGGTATCCATTTCCTTGATTTCGTGCTTGTGCACCGCGCTCATGAGCGTGGGCATGCGCGCACCCATGCCCACGCGCTTTTCTCGCAGGTAATAGGCGTACCACAGGTTGCCCAGGCCGCCCATGCCCGCGAAAACGACGGCGCCAAAAAACTGGCTAAACGTAAACGGATTGCGCGCCACGCCGTCCACGTCCGGCAACTCCACGGGGAACTCGGGGAAGCGGTCCTTGGTGAATACATTCATCAGGCCGTCCCACATCGCCACGAACAAATCTTTCGAACCAACTTCCCAGACGACATAGATGAGGCCTACCACGACGATGACGGTAAGCCCCACGACGCAACGCTCGACGGCGGTGTAGATCACTTTCGGACCGAAGAGGATGACGGCGATCATGGCGAAGATTATCGCGGTCCACAGCCACTCAGGGCTCGAATGCTGTGGTCCCAAGAGGAGATCCCGTAGCGCTACGCCCGTTACCCGGGCCCAGCCTGGGAGAAACTTTCCAACAAAGACCAACCCGACCCATAAATAGACAATCAACTTGACGATGCGGATCATGCCGGTGAGCGGACTTTCGCCGGTGACCACGGCCCAGCGTCCAATCTCGATGTTAATCCATAATTGCAGAAAGATGCCGATAGCCGCGGCCCATAGAAGTTGGGCACCGACGATGGACGTGATCCACGGCCACATGATCAACTCGCCCGAGCCGATGGCTAAACCGGCCATCACAATGCCGGGGCCCATCATCTTGAGGATCGGCTTATCGCGCGCGGGTAGGTCCGCTTCCTTCAGTGCAGGGACAGGGATAGGCATGGGGCAAACCCTTCCGAATTATGTTCGGTAAGTTGACCTTCCTGTACAACGAGGTAAAGCTATTCCATCGGCGCCTCTAATCCGCTATTCGTGATACTGCTGTTACTCTTACTGTGTCGCCCGATAGGACCACTCAGGCGGAAATTCCTCCTAGATTTCTATACCTTGTGATTTTCGCTGATCAACCCGCTGCGGCCCATCCGGCAACCACCGGCGCAACATTAATGTAAATTGTGTACACAGCAAAGCCGATGTACATGGTGGATGCCATGACCATGAAGAAAATGTTGACCCAACCCGGCCGAGCCGATTTGGGCAGATAGGTGAGATTCATGTACAGCAGCGCGGGCACGTAGACGGCCATGGTGAAACCGGATATCAGTCCGACGATGAAGAAGAAAGCCAATCCGGAAATATCATGTTTCTCGAAGTACGCAACGCTGATGGTGCCGATGATTACGGTCGTGCCCACCAGAATCATGTACCACTGCTCAACTCTAAACCAGCGGCCAAATTTGAAGTTGGTGTGAAGCAGTTCGGCGAATATGCGGCTGCCGCCATCCATCGAGCCCAACTGGGTGCTAAACAACGCCGCCATGCCGACGATGAGGAACAAGTAGCGACCGGACGTACCCATGCTATCCCCAAGTATCGCAGCCAGGTCCCATACCAGACTCGAACGATCAGGCACCAGCCCCTGAGGATGCAAAACCGCCAAGGCGCCAAATATAAACAAGGAGATCGTGAACGTGCCCAAGATCCAGAAGAAGACGACCTGGTCGATATGCACGTATCTCATCCAGTCTTTGAAACGGCGTTGATTTTCCTCCGTCTCCGGATACACGTAGCCGATGTCCATTTCTTTCACTTCATGCTTGTGCGCCGCGCTCATGAGTGTGGGCATGCGGGCGCCCATGCCAATACGTTTCTCGCGCAGGTAATACCCGTAATATAGATTCGAGAGACCGCCCAGGCCCGCGAAGACCACGGCGCCAAAGAATTTGCCAAACGTGAGCTGATCACGCACCGTCGTCCCATCGTCCGCCATGACATCGACCGGGAATTTCGGGAAGTGGCCTACATTCAGCAGGCCTTCCCACATCAACACGAAATGTTCTCTCGTTCCGATCTTGAAGACGATGTAGGTAAGGCCCAGCACGATGAGAAGGACCAGGAACGTGATGCAGCGTTCCACGGCGGTGTAGACCACCTTCGGACCCAAGAGGATGCCGATGATGGCCGCGAAGACTATCGCGGTCCACATCCATGCAGGACTATCATGGTCTGGACCGAATATCAGGGCCTTTAAGGCCATCCCTGTTTCCCGAGCCCAACCGGGAAGAAATTTACCCACGAATACGACGAAAAGGAATAGGTAAATCGTCAGTTTGAAGAAACGAGCCAAGCCGATGAAGGGGCTCTCGCCCGTGACGATGGCCCAACGTCCAACTTCGATGTTGATCCATAATTGCAGAAAGATGCCGAGCGCCGCGGCCCATATAAGTTGGGCGCCAACGATGGAGGTGACCCACGGCCACATAACCAACTCGCCCGAGCCAATGGCGATACCGGCCATGACGATGCCGGGCCCCATCATCTTGAGGAGTGGCTTATCGCGTTTGGGTAGATCCGCTTCCTTCAACGCTGGGACGGGTATGGGCATGGGTCAATCCTTCCGAGTTGCCTTCGGTGGTTTAACCTTATCTGCACAACAAGATGACCGTGTTCCAACGGTGACGCTAAAGCGCCAGCTCTATAATGCCGTACTTAATTCTTACTGCGCTGCCGGCTAGGACTGCCCGTTTGCCTGCGTTGTTAACTCGGGAAACGTAAGGGAGCGCGGGCGTCTCGCCCGCGGCACATGGCGGGCAAGATGCCCGCCCTCCCCTTCTTGCCGAGTCGATTGATTAGATTTTCTAAGGGCCTTCCTTAAGTCACCATCTTCGCTGGCGGTTACGGTCTCCAGCCGCAATTTATCAGGCGAGCCATGACGCAACCTTAATAAAGATTGTGTAAACGGAAAAGCTGATGTACATGAGGGATGCCATGACCATGAAGAAAATATTGACCCATCCCGGCCGGGCCGATTTGGGCAGGTAGGTCAGGTTCATATAGAGCAACGCGGGCACGTAGATGGCCATGACGAAGCCGCCCATGAGCGCCGCAATGAAGAGGAAATCCAATCCGGCGATATCATATTTCTCAAAGACAAAGACGCTGAGGGTGCCGATAAGTATCGCGCTGAGCGCCAGGACAAAATACCACTGATCGAGTCTCAGGCGGTGGCCGAATTTGAAGTTGGTGTGAAGCAGGTCGGCAAAGATGCGGCTCGTGCCATCGACGCCACCCAACTGGCTGCTAAACAACGCCGCCATGCCAACGATGAGGAACAAATTGCGCCCGAAGTCGCCCATGCTGTCCCCGAGAATGTTCGCCAGGTCCCACACCAAACTCCCCTTATCGGGCACCTGGCCTTGGGGATGCAGAACGGCCAATGAGCCGAATATGAACAAGAACATGGTGAAGCTACCCAGGAGCCAGAAGAAGCAGACCTGATCGATCTTCACGTATCTCATCCAGTCCTTGAAACGGCGTTGATTCTCCTCCGTCTCCGGATACACGTAGCCGACATCCATTTCCTTGACTTCGTGCTTGTGCACCGCGCTCATGAGCGTGGGCATACGAGCGCCCATGCCCACGCGTTTTTCCCGCAGATAGTACGCGTACCACAGGTTCGATATGCCGCCCAACCCCGCGAATACCACGGCGCCGAAGAGTTGGCCGAATGTGAACAAACTTGCCTCCGAACTCTCCGTGGCCGGAATCTCTACGGGAAATTTGGGGAAGTGACCTACGTTCAACAGCCCTTCCCACATCGCCACGAACACCTCTTTTGTCCCGATCTGCCAGACAATGTACATAAGGCCGACCACGATGATGAGGACGAGAAACATGATGCTGCGTTCCACGGCGGTGTAGACGACCTTCGGGCCGAAGAGGATAGCGGCGATGGCCGCGAAGACTATCGCGGTCCACATCCATTGAGGACTGTCATGGTCTGGACCGAATAACAGGGCCTTTAAGGCCATCCCCGTTTCCCGGGCCCAACCGGGGAGAAAATTGTTTGCAAAGACCACGAAGAGAAATATGTAGACCGACAGCTTGAAGAAGCGGGCCATGCCGTTGAACGGACTTTCGCCCGTCACAATGGCCCAGCGCCCAACTTCGATGTTGATCCATAGCTGCAAGAAGATGCCGATGGCTGCGGCCCACAGCAGATCCGCGCCAACGATCGACGTGACCCAAGGCCACATGACCAACTCGCCGGAGCCGATGGCGATACCGGCCATGACGATACCCGGCCCCATCATCTTCCAGAGTGGTTTCTCGCGTTTGGGCAGATCCGCTTCCTTCAGCGGCGGGATGTTCAAAAGCATAGGTCGATCCTTCCTAATTCATTGCGCTTGGTCAAAGCGATTGAGTGCGGTGAATCTTTCCCCAGTGTCGCGCAGGACAGCCTACCATTTGTGCGGGCTGGGATCGAGCCCGTGCTGGAGGCGGGATTCATGGCTCCATTAGGACCGTCAGGCGGGCTAACCGTATAGGCACGATTATTTACGCCTGTCTGCGGTTCCGGGTCATTCTGGAACCCAGAACGGCTTGCGCTTGGAAAAAAATGATTCCATTCCTTCCTGCCCCTCGGGAGATGCCCAGGCATCCGCCAAGGCGTTCGCCGTGTAGACCCGGTTCTCCGCCGGTGCGTGACTGTCGACATACTCGATCAGCGCTTTGGAGGAGGCGGCCGCACCGGGCGCGCAACGCAGCAGGGACGCGATCTCCTTTTCGACCGCATCGTCCAATTCGGAGGCGGGGACGCATTCGTGCAGCAATCCGAACTCGACCGCCTTTGAGCCGTCGAATGCCGCCGCATTCAACATGACCCGCCGAGCATTCAAAGCGCCCACGCGCGCGATGAAAAAGGGAGAGATGCTGGCCGCAACCAAGCCGAGGCGCACCTCGGTGAGCGCGAACTGGGCCGTCGGCACGCCAATCGCGATGTCGCACACAGACATGAGGCCCAAGCCGCCCCCATAGGCCGGCCCGTTGATGCGTCCGATGAGGGGTTTCGAGAGGTGTTGCAGCTCGTCGAGCATGTCGATCAACGACGTAATTTCAGCTATCTGCTCCTCCCGCTCGAGGCGTAGGTTGTTCTGCATCCACCGCAAATCGTTGCCCGCGCAGAACACCTCGCCCGCGCCGGTCAGCACGACACCGCGCACCGCCGGGTCAGCGTCAAGATCCGCGACCCAGCGCCGCATCTCCGCGATAAGCTCCTTGCTAATCGCATTACGCACTTCGGGACGATTCAACGTAACCGTGGCGATTCCGCGACCGTCGATATCGACCAGCACCATTTCACCTTGCGTATTCGTCATTTTCTCAACCTCTCTCCCGATACCGGACTTGGATGATGCCAAGCATTCTATTTTCTCCAGGCGGCAATCGCAATAACTCGTGCCTTGACAGCGTGTGGTATTGTAGAAGTATGGCTGGACACACGGACCATGGACGCGGCTCCAGTTCATAGCGGATTTCCAGCCTGGCGCCGTGTTTACGATGGAGTGCCGCCCTGTCTTAGATCCATTCGTATCGGGCGAAGGCCTCGGTGTGGTGTGCGGTATCACGAATACAACTCCCTATGACTTGGTGTTCAGGCATCACGTCAGGCTGACTTTCTCGCGTGTGGGGGGACCGGCCAAGGCGTGGAGCACATTTGACCCACCGACGGACCCCAACGGCGAATCTCTGACCCTCAAGTCGAAACAAACAGTGGATATTCACTTTCGGAACGACAGGGTCATGCAGCTAGGCGAGTACCCCGAGGCATCGATGACGGCCAGTACTGGATGGACGTCGGCATCAATTATGTACCCTCGATCTACCAGCAATATGGGCCCCCTGGAACTCCTTCCGTTGGAATCCGATCCATTCAGCTTTCGGGTCCTTGCCGCGCCGGTCGAAGAGCCGGAGCGTCAGGACCCCTAATTCGCTTCTGTGGAGCGCACTCGCGAGCCGTGAAACCTTCAACTTCGCTCACCACCAATCTTCCTTCTCCCAACGCTGGACCGGGCGAAACCGGAACTCGCCTGAGTTGACTGTCGTCGCAACAGCGCATTTTGAGAGGCAAATCCGGTAGAGTAAGGAGATTGGCATCTCTCCCACGGCTTCTAGGCTGCTGCCGTTATTTTCGTGAAGCCACGGGGGGAGGGCGGGCATCTTGCCCGCCAATTGTCGCGGGCGAGACGCCCGCGCTCCCTTATGTCTTCATCGTGAAGACGCTAGCGAGCGGTGAAACCGACGGCTGAACGATGCTTCAAAAGGAAAGTACGATGAGTGACAATGAAGGCCTCTTTTCGGATCTCCGTGTTGTCGAGGTGGCTACCATGTTCATGGCCCCCATCGCGGGAACGATCCTGGCCGATTTCGGCGCGGAGGTGATAAAAGTAGAGTCACCCGACGGCGACATCATCCGAAGAATGCACACTAACGTATCCATGCCGGAATCGGATTTTGATTATTGTTTCATGCTTGTGAATCGAAATAAGAAGGGCATCGTGCTCGACCTGAAACAACCCGAAGCCACGGCGGCGCTCCACAAGCTTATCGAAACGGCGGATGTCTTGATCACGAACTTCCGGCCCGGGGCCCAGAAGCGGTTGAAGCTTTCTTACGACGATGTGAAGGACCTTAACCCACGGCTTATCTTCGCCTACGGATCGGGGTACGGCGAGACGGGTCCCGAGGTGAATCAACCGGGCTACGACCATATTTCTTATTTGGCGCGCTCGGGCATTGAACCGGCGCTGTTTCCCTTCGAGGGAGGATGGCTCGGCTCCTGGTCGCCCGCGATCGGGGACAACCCGACTGGGGTCGCCTTATTCTCCGCCATCTTGGCGGCGCTGTACCGGCGAGAAAAGACGGGAAAAGGGGGAAAGGTCGCCACCAGTCTGTTAGCCAACGGCGCTTTCGCGAACTCGTGCTTGATTCAAGCTCAGCTCGCGGGCGCAAAGTTTAAGCAGCGGCGGCCACGAGAAAATGCGTACAATTACACGGGCCTTCACTATCGAACAAAAGGGGACAAAATGATTCGGCTGAGCCTCGCCGAACAAGAACGGGATTGGCCGAAGCTTTGCGACGCGCTGGAGCTGCCGGAGTTGGTGGACGATCCCCGCTTTGTCGATCTCGAAACGCGCCTCAAGCATGTTCCCGAACTGATCAAGATCTTGGATGAGCGATTTGCCCAGCAGGACCGCGAGCATTGGCTTCGAAAGCTCGACAAGTTCGACATACCGCACTCGGGAGTTTCTACCTACGAAGATGTCGCAAACGATGCCCAGATGGAGGCGATTGGTGTCTTCGCGGATCTCGAACATCCGACCGCCGGTACGGTGCGCACGATAATGAATCCGATCGACATTGAAGGAGAGGACAAATCCATCCGTATGCCACCGCCGGATCACGGCCAGCATACGGTCGAGGTATTGGAGGAATTGGGTTACGGGAAGGACGATGTTGACGCCATGCTCAAGGCGGGCGCGGCTATTCAAAGCGAGTAGTTTTCATAAGAGATAGAGAGACAAAACGGAAACGGCGGAGCCGTGTGAATCGTGAAAGGAATAAACGTTTTATGAGTTACGAAACTATTATCTACGAAGTCGATAATAAGGTGTTGACCATTACGCTGAACCGGCCGGACCGGCTTAACGCCTTCACCGGGGCCATGATGAGGGAACTCATCGACGCCTTTGACCGGGCGGACGCAGACGACGACGTTCGCGTTATCATCATAACGGGCGCCGGCCGCGGGTTTTGTGCTGGCGCCGATCTGGGGCGCGGCGAGGGAACTTTTGAAGGCGAGTCGGGCCGACTCACGGAAGGCGATGGCGGCGGGCGGGTATCGCGGCGCATTTTCCGTTTGCTGAAGCCCATTATCGCGGCGATCAACGGGCCGGCGGTTGGCGTGGGCATGACGATGACCCTGCCGATGGACATCCGAATTGCATCGGAAACGGCGAAAATGGGTATGGTCTTCTCCCGTCGAGGCATCGTGCCCGAGGCCTGCTCCACCTGGTTTCTGCCACGAATCGTGGGGATTAACCAAGCGGCGGAGTGGGTCTATTCGGGGCGCGTCTTTCCAGCAACCGAAGCCCTCGCGGGCGGATACGTGCGCAGCCTCCACAAGCCCGATGAACTGCTCGGCGTGGCAAACGAACTCGCGCGAGAAATCGCCGATAATACGTCGTCCATCTCGGTAGCGCTCGCGCGGCAGATGATGTGGCGGCTTCTAGGCGCGGATGACCCGGTGGAAGCCCACAATCTCGATTCGTTGGGCATGGATTGGATGGGGAAACAGGCCGACGCACGCGAAGGGGTAGCATCGTTCTTAGAGAAACGGCCACCGAATTTCCCGGACAAAGTGAGCGAAAACATGCCGCCCTATTTCCCCTGGTGGGAAGAACGGAAGCTGAATCTGGGCTAGATCCATTTGGTTATGCTCGCCCTATCCCCTCGAACGCCGTTGAATAACGGAGAGATATGCTTTAGTATGAACAGCCTCTTATGTAGGCGGAACCAGGTTCTGTCCTGCGTGAAATTAGCCGATGCGAAACGCTGCTTTGGCGCGTGGGGCCGGGTTTGCGCCGAGCATTGTCGCTCAGCCACCGGCCGCCAGCCAATCTACGAAGGAGTCGAGATCGATGTCTTTACTGACCGAAGAACAATTAAACTATTTGCGCAGATGGGATACCCCGACGATTGCGAACGGGCTCGAGTGGAAGGACCTGCCGGAAAAGCACGGCCAGAAACGTACCGAAGGCCTCTTCGACCCGAAGATTCAGTGTAGGTTTCCTGACATGGGCATCATCAACGGCTATGCCGCGACGGCCGTCGTCAAGGCGTCGGAAGCACCGGAGAAGGGCGCGGACTACACCAGTAGAACGGACTATTGGCGGTACCTCGACAGCCTGCCCAAGCCGACGATCTTGGTCATCCACGATCTCGATGCGCCCAACCCCATCGGTTCATTTTGGGGCGAGGTGAACGGAAGCGTTCATACCTCATTGGGGTGCATCGGTGTGGTTACCGATGGAGGCGTACGCGACCTGGATGAAGTCCGGACCCTTAACTTTCAATTCTACTCCGCCGAGGTGCTCGTCTCCCACGCCTATATCCACCTTGTCGAATATGGAAACCCGGTCGAAGTGGGCGGCGTGAAGGTCGAGTCCGGCGACCTCATCCAGGCCGACAAACACGGCGCGATTCGGATTCCGGAAAGTATCGCCACTGTTCTCGGACAAGCCTGCTACGAACAGTTCGAAAGCGAGCGCGCCTTAGTCCAGTTCTGCCAGACGCCCGGCGTTACGGTGGATACGCTGATCGATTTCGTTTCTAAGAAGTAAGAGCTTGTAGCGCAACTTTTCTTGGGGGAAACCGTTTTTGAAAAAACGGTTTCCCCCAAACCCCCTTCCCAAAAACTTTTGGATCACGCTGCGCGTGTAGCGCCGCATTTACCCCGCCGTTTTCTAGAATAGATTCCCAATCATCGGCAGTACCTTTTGCGTGAATAGGTACCCGCCCGCCAAGACGAGCCCGAAGGCCGAAATCCACAGAAAAACATCCCATGTTTTTCCGGGCATCACCCGCTTATCGCATCGGCGATACCGAAAGTAGAGCGAAACGAGCCCTAAGAAAGACAGCATCATGGCTTGCATCGCGCCGCTCATCATGACCAGCTTCACCGGCGCGCGGACGAATAGGTAGACGATCAGCGGGATGAAGGGGAGCACACCGCTCAAGATTCTTATGGATTTTCGGCGGCGCTCTTCGCCCCCTTTCATGAATCCGAGAACAATTGCCGCGTCGGTGTAGACACGGGCGCCGCCGGCGGTCGCCACGAAAAAGGTCGAATACAGCACGGCGAAGGCTCCGAACAGAAACAGGAGCTGGGCCCACTCGCCGAAGACGGGCGCGTACATCGCACCGAGCGTCACGATCATGTCGGTGCCGGAAGGGTTGAGGTTGACCCTCCAAAGAATCGCCGCGCCCAGTAAATAGAAGGCGATAGTCGCGAAGGTGTAAACGAACATGGAGCATACGGCGTCCCACCGCATGACATTCAACCAGCCCCGGGCGCGGGCCGCCCAGGCCTCCGAGTCGTCGCGTTTGCCGCTGAACCGGGCATACCCCTTTTCGATGCACCAATACGGGTAGGCGATCAGTTCACCCGCGCCCACGCCGATGATCCCAAAGGTCATGAGCGCAGTCGCGAGGGGCGCGTTGCCGCCTTCTGTTTCTCCCACCGACAAGCGAAAACGGAGTCCCTCCAGAATTTCCTCCGGGCTCACGGCCCACGCGGGGATGGACTGCAATGAGATGACGTTTCCTACCGTCACGAGCGTGAAGGTCGCCACCATCACCGTCGAGAAGGTCTGAATGAGCCCGTACCGGCCGTTTATGAGCACCACGGACGTGATGATCGCCATGATCGCCGCCCAGTATTGGTCGTCATGGCTCAGGGGAGCCAAACGCTTCGCCTCCGATTCCAGCTCCGCCACGCGCTCCGCGAGCGCATCCAGGTCGGCCTCTTCCGCACCTTCTACTCCCGTCTGTGCCTGTGCGAGGCTGACTTTGGCCTTCACCAAGTCCGCCGCCGCCTTCGTGTACGCGCGCCCGTCGTCGGTCAGTGGCGCACTGATCGCGAGGGCTTGGCCGACACCGCCTAGAATGCCGCCGCCCTGGCCCATCGCAACGACCGCCATGATAAACCAGAAGCCGATGAGCCAATTGATGTTGGCGCGCCTGAATCTTATTCGCGGTCCGGGCACTTGATTCAAACCGTCCAAGGTTGTCATGCCGTTGACGATGGCGAACCGTCCGAACTCGATTTGAGCGAATACCTTAATGACGCAACCGATCAGGATAAGCCACAGGAGCGAAAAGCCGGCTTCCGCGCCGGTCTTTGTGGTCGCGATCAGTTCGCCGGAGCCGACAATGGAACCGGCGATGATGAGCCCCGGCCCAAGATGGGAAAGTATCCCGCGTAAGGTAGTCGGTGGCGCTTTCGTACCTTCAGTATTATTTTCCATGGTCGAGCCCTACCTTGAGCCGAGATTACCCATATGGACCCGTCGGCGACCGGAGCCAATGAGATTGAAGCA
>JAPYPO010000177.1 GCA_029937645.1 Candidatus Hydrogenedentota bacterium | reverse complement strand
GCAGGACCGCGTGCATGTTTGGAGCGCCTACCCGGAGTTGCTGGATGACAATCCCTCCGTCGAATCGGTGAACCAGTCGCTACCGAGAATCGACAGGTATATCTGCCTGCGCGATGCGCCACGAGACCTGCTTCGTATCGAGCGCTACGCCATGCTCGCTCAGGTAGACGCTCCCTCGGCCGCCCCCCGTTTGTATTGCGACGATTGGCAGCTTCGAGATGTGGAGCCCATGCCGTCGGGCGATCGCCCCGTCGTGGCGGTTTCGGTAGGCGCGTCGTGGCCGACGAAACGCTGGCCACGAGAAAAATGGACTGTGTTAGTCGAAGCCTTGCTGGCTAAAGGGTATCGTGTAGCGGTGGTTGGTGGGGCAGACGAAGCGCTCGGCCTTGGCGTGGATTACACGGGCAGGACTTCGATCCACGACCTGGCCGTTACCCTGCGCGAGGCCGCGGTGCTGGTGTGCAACGATTCGGGTCCCATGCATGTAGCTCTCGCCGTGGGAACGCCCGCGGTCGCCTTGTTCGGGCCAACCGACCCTTCTATACTGGTCCAAAGGGAATCTGGCCTTGCCGTGGTCGATAACGAACGAGATTGTAAGGGGTGTTGGAATATTTCTCAGGCGATGCGCGAACCGGGCGTGTGTCCGTTGAACATTGAGCCGTGTCTCGGGACCATCGAGGTGGGTACGGTGCTCGCGCGGGTGGAAACTATACTGGCGGCGGAACGTTGACCTTATGCATGTGTTGTTCCTGACCCTTTATCCTGAAACCGCCGCGAGCCCCCGATACCGTGTGCTCCAGTTCCTGCCCTACCTCCGGCAGCACGGCATCGAGTGTACCGTGAAATCCGCCGTGACTGAGGAGCAGTATCGCCGCTTGACCGGCTCAGGAAGGCGAGGCCGCGCCTTGTGGTACCACCTCGCGGAAACGCCGCGAAGGCTGGCGCAACTGGCGGGGGCGAAGGGGTACGATGCCGTGTTTCTGCAGAAATCCGTCATGACGGCCCATCTCAAGGGGGCGCTTGGATTGCTGAGGCGGCACGCCCGGCGGCTCGTGTTCGACATCGACGATGCGGTTCACCTCGCGCCGCCGCATTCCTTGCGAGGAATCTGGAAATGGACGGAAGACCGGGAACAGGTCCGCAAACTATTTGGCGCGGCGGATCTGGTCCTCGCCGGGAACAAGTGGCTCGCGAGCGAGGCTGAGGCCCAAGGCGCGCGGGCCGAACATTTTCCAACGGTGGTCGATACGCAACGATTTGCGCCGGCTACCGACGGGCCCGGTCGTTATTGCGTTGGCTGGATGGGCAACCCCAGTACCGCGCCTTCACTGGCCTCGGCGGCGGAGGCGTTGAACTCGTTGCAGAACGCGGACATCCGCCTGGTCGGTGGAGGCAAGGCGAGTCTCGTGGTCTCGGCAGCGGCGCGCGTTCCGTGGAGTTATTCCACCGAGGTCAGCGAGATCCGAAAATTTTCCGTTGGAATTATGCCGTTGCTCGATTCGGAGTGGACACGCGGCAAGTGCGCGCTAAAAGCTCTGCAATACATGGCCTGTGGCGTTCCCTGTGTCGCAACGCCGTTTGGAGCGGTTACGGACATCCTCGATGGACAAACAAACGGCCTATTTGCCGACACAGCCGACGACTGGCGAAACGCGTTGGAAAAACTGCGCGATGGCGGTTTGCGAAAACGCCTCGGGCAAGCAGGCCGCGACACCGTCGAGACCCGATTCTCCCTGGACAAGGCCGCGCCCAGGCTCGCCGCGCTGTTGGAGTCGCTGGTATGAAGCTGAAGAGCCAACGTATCTGTTTTGTGGTGCCGACGATGGGCGTTGGGGGGACGGAGCGTCAATTGTTACTCCTGATGGAGGGGCTCGCCCCAGACCATGAATTGATCGTTGTCTGCACACGGGATGCGGGGGCGATGGCGGGCGAGGTTCGGCGGCTGGGCCGGTTGCGCACGTTGGATTGTATTAGCGGCTGGGATTTTCGGGTGGGCGCGCGCGCATACGATGTATTTACCGCCTACCGTCCGACCATTGTGCATTCCTTCATGTTCGGCTTTGACTATCGGATCAACAAGGCTGCGCGGAAGGCGGGCGTACGCGCTGTATTATCTAGTCGGCGCCAATTGGCGACCTGGAAGAGTGGGCGGCATATCCGGGTTCAAAAAAAGGGGAACAGGCTGGTCGATGCGGTGGTAGCGAACAGCCGGGCCGTGGCCGATTTCGCCATCGACCAGGAATCGGCCGACCCCGGGTTGTTTCGCATGATCCCCAACGGACTGAACGCGGACGCTTTTGTATCGGACCGGGATGTCCGGCAAATTCGGAAGCGTTATCGAATTCCATTTCACACGCATGTCGTAGGCATGGTTGCCAACTTCAGCCCTGTCAAGGATCACAAGTTGTTTGTTGAGATGGCGGCTATCCTGGTGAAGAAACGGGCCGATGTACACTTCGTGCTGGTTGGCAACGGGCCGTTGCGGGACACCGTGCGGACCGCCATCGAGAAAAAGAAACTGCTGGATCGATTCAAAGGAATTTCCACCATTTCCGAACTGGCCGATCTATACCGGGTCATGTCCGTGTCGGTACTGACCTCTCACGTCGAAGGGTTCCCGAACGTTATCCTCGAATCGATGGCCGCTGGCACGCCCGTGGTCGCTGCGAAGGTGGGGGGCATCCCCGAGCTGATTGAAGATGGCGTAACGGGCTCGCTCATCTCGACGCGGAGCCCCAACGATTTCGCGGAAGCGGTTGATGCGATACTGAGCGACACCGAGCGCAGCGCTGCGATGGCCGAGCGGGCGCAGGCCCGCGTTCATACGGAATTTGGTACGGCGCAGTTGGTCGAACGGCACACGAAACTCTACGCCGAACTCTTGGCGCGAACGGGCCGGACCTAAACTGATGTGTGGCATTTGTGGAATCGTTTACGCCGACGCCTCTGCTCAAGTCGATGCGCAGCCGCTTGAGGCGATGAACGCGGCGCTGACCCATCGTGGCCCTGACGACGAAGGAATGTGGGTTCGGCGCAACGCGGGTCTCGCCGCGCGGCGGCTCAGTATTCTCGACGTAGAACACGGCCACCAACCGATGCTCAACGAAAACGAGTCCATCGCGGCTGTGCTCAACGGCGAAATCTACAACTTCATGGAGTTGCGGGGCGAACTGGAGTCCAAAGGCTATACCTTCCGAACACGCTGCGACACGGAAGTCGTGCTGAGGGCCTACGAGGCCTGGGGCGACGACGCGCTCGAACGATTCAACGGCATGTTCGCCCTGGCCGTGTACGATGGTGCAAAAAAACGGCTGCTGCTTGCCAGGGATCGGCTTGGAATCAAGCCCTTGTTCTACACGGAGCGCGGCGGCGTAATCGCGTTCTCATCCGAACTGAATTCGCTTATGCAATCCGGCCTTGTGTCGGGTACGCTGAGCCCCTCCGCGATCACGGCGTACTTTTCCTTTCTCTACGTGCCCGCGCCCGACTGCATTCTAGCCGATGCAAAAAAACTCAGGCCCGCGCAGAAACTGGTCTGGGAGAAGGGCAGGGCGCAGCTCGAGACCTACTGGCGGCCTGTCGTGAAAGCGGATCCCTCGATGACCCTGGACTCGGCGGCAGAGGCCTACCGGGATCTCTTGAACGATTCGATTCGCCTTCGACGCGTCAGCGATGTCCCCCTCGGCGCTTTCTTGAGTGGCGGGATCGATTCGTCTTCGGTGGTCGCCGGGTTGAGCGGCATGTCGGACAGCCCGGTGAAGACCTTCAGTATAGGTTTTGACGACGCCGCAGCCAACGAATTGCCTTACGCGCGCGCGGTCGCCGAGCGATTCGGTACGGACCACACGGAAGCCATCATGACTCCCGATCTCGCCGAGACGGTTTTGGAACTGACTCCACACTTCGGCGAGCCCTTCGCAGATTCCTCCGCGCTGCCTACCTACCTCGTATCGAAGCTGGCGCGGGAGAGCGTGACGGTCGCCTTGTCCGGCGATGGCGGCGACGAATTATTCGCGGGCTACACCTGGCTGCGCATGAACCGGACGGTAGAAAGATTGCGGCGTGTTCCGAAGGCCCTGCGCGCGCTTGCATACCTCTCCATGCGCGGGCTGCCCAAGCGGCCGATGACGACCAAGCTGCAACGCCTCTGCGCGGATACGTTTCTGTCGCCGCGCGACAGCTTCCGCAGGCGGGAAACCTGCTTTCCGGCGGAGGCCCAAGCGCGGCTTTTTTCCCCCGAACTTCGCGCACGCGTGGCCGCAGGAGAGACGGACCGCTTCGAAGAACATGCGGAGGCGCTGGGGTGCTTGGCGGACGACGACTGGATGCTGTGGCAAGACATGGGCATGTATTTGCCGGACGATATCTTGACCAAGGTTGATCGTGTGAGTATGGCGGCATCGCTCGAGGTGCGCGTGCCGCTTCTTGACCACCGCATCGTTGAATGGGCGGCTACCGTTCCGTTCCCGCTCAAGCTAAAGGGCGGCGTGGCCAAACGGTTGGTGAAACGCGCGTGGCGTAGTGTATTGCCCCCCGAGATCTTGGCACCGCGCAAGCGGGGTTTCGCCATTCCCATTCAACGGTGGTTTCGCGAAGAGCTGGGCGAGCTATACCGCGAAACCGTTCTCGCAGAAGACGCCCTGAGCGCTCCCCTACTAGACGGGGACGCACTCCGCGTCATGTTAAAGGCCCACGCCTCGGGACGCTCAGACTACGGCCATCACCTGTGGGCCCTACTCATGTTCGAGCTGTGGCTCCGTTTCATGAAGGAGTCGCATGGAGTCCTGCCCGAGCTATGATAGAATGGCCGTAGACGGATCAATGGCGCGGCCTGACGAGAGGGAGCTTCATGACAACCAGTTTGAAGGCGCTGCTCACGTTCCTTGTAGCGCTGACTTTCGGTTCCGCTACCCTCGCGCAAGAGATCGATATTCGTGCGCTCGCCGGAAAAGATTGGTACGGCCTATACATGAACGGCCAGAAGGTCGGGTACTCCATGCAAGAGACTGTCGTGTCCGGCGATGGCGCTGTCACCCTGATCGAGGACGCGCGATTCAAGTTAAACATGGTCGGCATAAAGCAGGACATGCGCATCTACAGTAAGCGCGCCTACCGCGCCGACGGAACCCTTGCCAGTATCGAATCCTCCATCGATGACATCTCGGGTCCGACTAAATTACACGCCGCAGTGCAGGGCGACTCGCTGGTCCTCCGTTCCACCGTGGGCGGCCAGGACAACCGGGAGGTCTTTCCCGCGCCCGCCGAAAGCGTGTCGGACATGACCGCGCAATTTCGGCTAATCTCGGGCAATCCCGTCGTAGGGCGATCGATTGAATTTAGCCTGTTCGAGCCAGTATTCAAGCGGGAAATAGGTGGTGTCAGCGAATTGCTTGCCATCGAAGAGCGCTTGCTCGACGGCGTCGCCACGCGTGTCTACAAGATTAAGACCCTGTTCCGCGACATGGGCATCGAGTCGGTGGCCTATTTTATCGAAGACGGCACGGTCCTTGAAGATGTGACCGCCGGCGGCGCGATTACGATGCGCCTGGAACCCGAAGACGTGGCGAAAGACGTGAACTACACCAACGACACCATCGTCTCGAACGCGGCCAAGGTGGACCAACCCGTTCACAATGCCCGGAACCGAACGGCCCTGTCGTTGCGCATTCAAGGCCCCCTGGCGGAGGATCATCTTTTCAACGACAGGCGGCAGCATTTTGAAAGGGACGGTGGCTCCTTTACATTCGTAGGCAGGAAAATATCGGCCTCATCTTTAACCACCGCTCCGCTGTTTTCAAACGTCCCGGAGACCGCGGAGTGGCTCAAGCCGAGCCTCTTCGTCCAGAGCGACAACCCAAAGATAATTGAACAGGCCAAAAAAATCGTTGGCGACGAAACAGACGCGTTTCGCGCCTCCTCGCTTCTCTCCGAATGGGTCTACGCGAACGTGCGGTCCACCTTCTCCGCACAGATGTCGAATTCGCTCGACGTGCTTGACTCCATGGAAGGCGATTGCACGGAACACAGCATATTGTATATCGGCCTCGCGCGTGCGGCGGGTATCCCCGCACGCGAAGTGGCCGGCCTCATCTATACGGGATACCCGGAGCCGGGGTTTTACTTCCACCAATGGGCGACGGCATGGGTGGGCGAGTGGATTGATGTCGACCCTACGTTTAACCAACCCATCGCCGATGCCACGCACATAAAGCTCGTCGAGGGCGACTTGTTCGAGCAGACTCGATTGCTTCCGGTAATCGGCCAACTCCACATTCAGGTTGACGATTGAGTCAGCGTCCGTGATAACCGAGGCCTGTCATGGCGAACCCTGAAAGCATGGCGAACCCTGAAAGCCACGCCAAAGGCGCAACCCGATTGCGAAAATCATTGCTCTGGTTCGCGGTTCTTACTTTGGTTATTGGTGCCCTCTTTGCCACCGGCTGGCCCCAACGTAAGGCCGTGAACCTGGCCGCACGATACATCCTTAACGCCGAAGTTGATCTCGTCGGCATCACCTCCATCGGCGTCGTTCATATCGACAAAGTGCGCATCTACGATTCGGCCTCCGACCGCCGCGCGAACCGTCCGGCCTTCATCGCCAGGGGGGTCGAGGTGGACTACACGCTTCTAGCGCGGGACGGGCGCCATCTCAACAAAATAACCATCGACTCGCTCCATGCGACGCTCGACGCCACCGATTCCGCCGATACCAATTACGATTTTGTCGCCGCCCTATTCGAGCGTGAGACCGACGAGGGCGTGGCGGACACCCGGTTTCTTCCCGAACGCGTAAACCTGCCATACATTCACACCACCTTTACTTCCTCGCTTGGCCAACTTATTATCGATGGCATCGGGCTTGTCAGCGACACCGACGACTCGGGCGTCCTTAACACCACCTTCCGAAGCAACGCCGTTAGCGGCTCCTGGCGCGCGGTAGGCGACAAAGAGGCCACGGTCTTTGCGGAGGGCTTCGTTGATATCAAAACGGTCGTTGCTACCGACCAAATCGAGGCGTCCGTGCTCGTCGCCGTGCCGGGCCTGATCGAGGCCGAGGGCGACGTGAGCGTTGAGGTCGTCGATGAGGTTTTGGGCGAAGCCAACCTGCGGTTCAGCAGGTTGCGAGTCTACCGCGGCGCGTTGCCGGTGATTGGCGATTCGTTCTTTCCCATGCCGATAGCCTTTGACTTGTTAGAGGTGAGCGGCCTATCGGTCGTGGCGGACTTGGCCGCGGAGCGTGTGTTCCCCGAAGCAAAATTTAATCTGCGAGCCCGTGCTCTCGAAGTCGGCGAACCCGGTCACGCTCTATTCTCCGGCGACGTGTCCGTCGAGGGCAACGCGGTTTCGGGCGAAACGCATACGGCTACCGCGCGCATGATTTTCGAAGGAAGCCATACACTCGATCTCGAACTTAACGCCGCCGGAGCGCGCGCGGACCTTCGGGCCTCCTTCGACGCCTGGCCGAGGGAGGTCGTCGAGCGAGTCGCGCCCGAAGACTTACGCGCCACGCTCGAAGCGCTCGACTACGAGACGCTCGGCGGCGTATTCGCAATTGCGTGGGACGATCCGGCCTACGTCGTCAGCGGAAATTTCCAATCGTCCGGATCCGACGCCGGGGCGGGCGAAGCCATCCAGGTAACCGTATTTGGCGAAGGGTCCCCCGAGGCGGGCCCGCTTTTCACCGGCGAGGTATCCGCCAAATTGGGCGAGGGATCAGTGGCCGCGAAGGCGCGGATCGAATCCGGCGACAGCTACGCCATCGCCGCGACGCTGGAGCGTGTAGACGTCGCGACGTGGGCGGCCTTCCTCGCGCAAGCGGATCTCCCCGAAGACCTCCATGGCAAACTCTTCGGGACCGTGGATCTGGCTACGGGTGAGCCGGGTGAGGGGCTCAACGTGAAATCGAAGATGGCGATTCGCCCCCTCGAATTTGGGAATGCAACCTTCGAGGCAGTGGATATCACGGCGGCCATTTCGGTATCCGAAGACCTCGGCAAGGCGGCGATAGAGGAGCTTCACATTGAGACCGATGGCTTCGCCGCAGACTTCGTAATGACCGGAACGCTGGGCGATGCGCCTCACTTCGATGGAAGTTGGCAGGCACAACTCGATCTGGGCGGGCTCGGGCCCGTCGTCGGGCTGGACGAACTCTGGGGCGAAGCGGAATCCCGTGGTTCGTTTTCGATGGCCGGCAATGTATTAAC
>JAPYPO010000176.1 GCA_029937645.1 Candidatus Hydrogenedentota bacterium | reverse complement strand
GTCCAAGCTTGCGGCAGATGTTGAACTGGGCCGCGTCTCGGAAGAAGAGTACGAAGAAAAGAAAGAACGCACCTCGAAACGGCCCGAACGTGGCGGACGTGACGGCGGAGGCCGCGGCGGACGCGACGGCGGAGGCCGTGGTGGCCGTGGTGGTGGCCGCGACCGGCGGTAGCGTTCCGCGTAGACTCAAGATGTTCGCAAAATCCCCTCCCCGGTCTCGGGGAGGGGTTCTGCGATTTTACGAACGTGCGAATCAAACAACGTAGAGATCGCCCATGACAACCAGCCCCGGTTACACGAAATACCACCCCACCGTCGAAAAGCTCGACAACGGAATGACCGTAGCCTTCGAACAGTTGCCGCACCTGCACACGGCGACCGTGGGCGTGTGGATTAAGGCCGGTTCGGCGGGCGAGACCCAGAAAGAGGCGGGCCTCTCTCATTTCCTGGAGCACCTGTTTTTCAAAGGCACGGAGCGGCGCAATAGCCGTGAACTTATGCACGCCATCGAGAGCCGCGGCGGGCATATGAACGCCTTCACATCGCGCGAATACACCTGCCTTTACGTCAAGACGCTTTCACAGCATCTTCCCGTCGCCATGGATGTCCTGGCCGACGTGCTCAACCATTCCATTTTCTGTGATTTAGAGAAAGAGCGCAGCGTCATCCTCGAGGAAATTGCGGCTGGCATGGATGTGCCCGAGGAATACGTTCACGACCTGTTAACCATGCAGTTGTGGCCCGATCACGCCTTGGGACGCCCCATCGCCGGTTCCGCAGAATCGGTTTCGGCGATTGGCCTCGACGAGATCAAACACTACAAAGACGCCTGGTATCAGCCGAACAACCTTACCTTTTGCATTGCCGGAAACTTCGATCAAACCGAGGTCCTGGACGCGGTACAAGAACAGTATGGCGGGCTCGTCAATACCGCGCCCGTTCCGGCCTTCAGTGCGCCCCCCCTCGGCAACGGTGTTCACTTGGTCGAGCGCGGTATCGCTCAAGACCACGTCGCCCTGGCCTTTCCCGGACCGGGGCTCGACGACCCGCGTCGATACCAATATGACATGCTCAGCAGCGCACTCGGCGGCGGATCCACCTCCCGCCTTTTCGACCGCATCCGCGAGGAGGAAGGGCTGGCCTACTCGATCTACGCCTTCCATTCCGGCTATCAAGATGCGGGCATGCTCGGCATGTACGCTGCGGTCGCGCCGGAAAATCTGGAGAAAGTCGTCGACCTCACCTGCGAAGAACTTCGAAAATTGAAAAACGATCCATTGAGCGCCGAAGAGTTGAACAGCAACGCGGAACAATTGAAAGGCGGCCTCCTGTTGGCGCTGGAAGGCTCATTCACCCGCATGTCGCGAATCGCCCGATCCCTTTTGCATTTCCACCGGATTGTCCCCATCGAAGAAGTGCTCGACGCCGTCGATGCCGTTACCGCGGAGGAGATCCAAACGCTCGCGCAGCAAACCTTCAGCGAAGAGCAATGCGCCATGACCGTGCTCGGTCCCGCCGCCGGCCCGCCCGCCCGCCTCACACTCTAATTCAATAGGAGGTCTTGCGTCGTGTCCGGCCACGTAGAAATATCCATCGCCATCGAGCCTCACGGAGAAGGCTTGCCGCTTCCGGCTTACCAAAGCGATTCGGCTGCCGGCATGGATCTACGCGCAGCCATCGCAGAGCCCCTCACGATAACGCCCGGTCAGCGCCTGCTCGTGCCTACCGGCATCCGCGTTGCGCTGCCCGCGGGAACTGAAGCACAGGTCCGACCGCGCAGCGGCCTCGCCATCAAGCATGGAATCGGCTTAGTCAACGCGCCCGGAACGATCGACGCCGATTACCGCGGCGAGATTCGCATCATTCTCATTAACCATGGTGACAAAGATTTCCTCATCGAGCGCGGCGATCGTATCGCGCAACTTGTCATCGCGCCGGTGCTCCGCGCGTCATGGAGAGAAGCGGCCTCGCTAGACGATACCGAACGAGGCGAAGGCGGATTCGGCCACACCGGCAGGTAGTTATTTTCTGTTGCGGAAAGGGGTTCTGCAAACCTTCCGCCACAAAAAACTACCCCTTTTGTCATCCTGAGCGAAGCGAAGGCTCTCTCTCTCGCCAAGTTTTTCAACTCATGCAAGATTCTTCGCATCGCTCAGAATGACCGCCTTATCCATATTTCGCGCTGAAAACCCCTTCCCGCAGCAGAAACTACTCCAAGGAAACAGACGAAGCTTTGCCCCGAAGGGGCAACGGGTTGTAGCCGGGGGATGAGCGGAGCGATTCCTCCGGTTACGATTGCGCTCTCAATATTTCTCCGCAGGAGATACGGCGGAGGAGGGTCTCAGCGCTGTCTTCATCGCCCTTCCGAAGGCCCACATTATCGAGCCATCCCTTGGCTTAGAATCGCCGCATCCCCTTGCGGGGAAGTCTGTCTGGAATATCCTGACCGGGGGAATCGCTTTGCTCATCCCCCGGCTACATGCCGCTGCCCCTTCGGGACAGAATTTTTCCAACCATCCAGACCCGGGTCTCACCATCTTGCTGGGAAATAGGGGATAGGAGCGCCGCGAATTAGATCCGAATAGCCAACACCCATACGCTTCCCACTTCACCCCTGCGCTTTCTACTTCCCCGTGCGCGCGGGCATGACGAGGCTCGCAAGATAGCCCAGGCCAAACGAAGAGAGAAATCCGGTCATGCCGTACAAGAATGGGTGCGCACCGGTTGTGCTGACATAAGAGACCAGGATGGCGCTGGCGATGGCTCCCGTGATCGCCCCCGGTCCGCTGCCGCGCCGGGTGAACATGCCGAGGGCCAGCAACCCAGCCAGGCCTCCGCCGGTCAGCCCAAGGATGCGCAGATATTGACTGAAGAGGGACTGCACATCCATGCCCGCCATGAGCAGGGCGGATCCTGTGCCGACTACGCCGAAGACGAGGGTAAGCCCGCGCGCAACACGCAGGCCATGCGCGTCGGAGAAGGGCGAACGGAAGCGCCGATAGAAGTCATTGACCACGACGGTCGAGATGCTATTAAGGCTACTGTCCAGAGAAGACATGGCGGCGGCGAAAATGGCCGCAATCACAAGGCCCGAGATTCCCGCGGGCAATTGCGACGCGATGAACAGCGGGAAGACACCATCGTTCTTCAGAGACGGGTCAAGCAGGAGGGGATTCGCCTTAAAAAATGCAAACAAAGCCGTGCCCACCAGAAAAAATAGGAACGTGGCCGGGATGCTCAAAAGCGCGTTCGTCCAGACGGCGCGCTTCGCGTCTTTTTCCGAGGCCGCCGCGAGGTAGCGTTGAACGATGGTTTGGTCTGCGGTGTAGGGATAGGCTACCGCGAACACGTTGCCGATGATGCAGACCCACAGCGCCGCGACCGTCGGATCCCACGTCCAGTTAATCATGTGGAACTTGTCCGCTTCCGACGCGACCGACCACAACTCACTCACGCCACCGTCCAGCGAAAAAACGATTACGGCCATCGAAATCAAAACGCCCGCCGTGAGCACAACAACCTGCGCCACATCTGTCCAGATTACCGCTTCGATTCCCCCCAGCACCGTATAGAGCGTGGATAACACGCCCATGACGAGGATACAGGTGTAGACATCGATTCCCGTCGCCGCCTGCAGCGCAAGGGCCGGAAGAAAAAGCACGATACCCATGCGGCCCGCCTGGAAAAGGAGAAAGACCGAGGCACCGTACAGCCGCGCCGCGAGATTGAACCGCATCTCAAGGTACTCGTAGGCCGTAGTCAGTTTGGCCTTGCGGTAATGAGGCAAGACTCCCCACACGACATACGGCGCGATAAACACGATTCCCATATTCGCCCACACATAGACCCAGTCCGTCGCATAGGCCATAGCGGGAAAGGACAAGAAGGTGATCGCGCTTAGCTGGGTCCCGAATATACTGAGGCCGATCGCCCACCACGGGATCCGCCGCCCGCCCAGAAAAAAATCTTCCGTGCCCTTTTCGCGCCGCATAAAATAGACACCCACCCCCACAAGAGCAGCGAAGTACAGCGCGACGACCAGGTAGTTGAGCGTACCGAAGCCCTTACTGTGTGGTACAACCTTCGCCGTGAGAACCGTCGCCGCGAGGCGACCGTTGCGGTCCGAACCGCCCGGAATAACGACGCGGCCATTCCAGGTGATCGCGTCGGTTCCGACATAGGCGTCCGTCGCTTCGCCCACGGTGGCCCAGGTATCCGTAATCGTGTGATACGCAAGCACGCCCTCGCCCCCAAATACAAAGACATGCGCCTGGCCCACGGGCGCGGTGGGGGTTTCCGAGACCGGTTCCGGGACATCTTTGATCGCCGCCCAGCCGTCTCCCGGGCGATACCGGTACGCGTCCGTCAAATCACGGTGCTTTGCCTGGCCATCCTCCCCCTCAAAAACTTCCACGCCGCCAAACAAATAGACCGCTCCGTCCTGCGCCGCCATCGCCGGAGAAATGCGGGCGGGACCCGGCCAGACTTCCAACTCCTGCCAGGCGAGATCCGGCGCGTTCAAGTCCAGTGCCCAGAAGTTCAGAAGGGCCGAGGTCGAATCCGGGGCTTCCTGTCCACCCGCTACATAGACGACGCCGTCCAGCGCCACAGCCGATCCCATGGCGAAATCGCTGGGCAATTCCGGGAGGGCGATCTGATAAATATCGGAATCTTCCCAACCAAGTAGGAGCGCTTCCGCATAATGCCGTTCGCGGTCACTTCCGCCCAACACCACCAGGCCGTGATCCGTCGTTACCGCCGCGCCGTAGGCCAAGGGCCAATCGAGAAACCAGCCCGCTTGCCAATCGTCCTCGCCGTCCTCGAGAACGAAAATATCGCCATACCATCTCCGTTCGCCTCCTTGGCCGGGCGACACCGGAAAATCCGCGCCGCCGACGACGAGCAGAGCGCCGTCCGCAAGCCCGACGAAGTGACCCGATTGCGCCCGGGGCAAAGGCGGTAGCTCACCCCACTCCAAGAGGGTCGATTGGCCATAGGCCGAAGCCGTGAGCATCAACAGCAAGGCGAGATGAGAAGAAAGTTTCAAACGATTTCCAAGTCGAGTTCCGAAATGCACGTTGCCGAGCGAAAATACTGAAAATATTGTGAAATAACTCATCCTAAAGCGGAACAATATTGATTTAAATGTTTTTAATTGAGAGAATTACATCGGCTGCCGGTTCGCTCGGCACACCCCTATCATTAGTTTGGCAAAGATGCAGGGCTTTTGGCAAGCAGGTTATAAGGTTTGGCTAACACCATAATCCAGAGCGGGATAGGCGTGCTCACTAACATTCATTAAGCCCTGCGTAGGTCTGTAGCACGACGAAATCAATCGTAAATAAGCAGCACGTTGAAAGAATAACAAGGAGAGTGACCACATGAAACAAATTGCGTTAGTGAGCTGCGTAGCCCTTCTATTGGCGGGAACGCCGGCCTTAGCCCAGTTGGCCCCGGATGCGGTTCATCTCGGGCGGGTAAAAATCTCTGAGATACAAAAATCCGATCAGCTCGATCCGGTGACGTTGGAAACGGCTGACCCGGCGCTGGCCACATGGAAGCACGATGGCGTCACCTATGGCGCTTCGGCCGCAGGTAGCAAACAAAAATTTATGGCCGACCCCACCTTGTTTATTAAACCAGCGCTGAAAAAGCGATGGGAAAACAATTTCCTCAAGCAGATGAGCATCATCTGGTGCCCGGTAACGGATGAAGTGAGCGCCGGCGGTGGCTTGCTTTGGGACGAGTTGGGCCTGGACTGGGAAAGCTGCTGCCAGTTCTGCAACGAGACCAAGACAGACGAAGATTTCCCGCGCGGCCTTGAAAATCTTCAGAAGCGCGCCGCCGAATCGTTTATTCTGACGAAGAACGGCACCTATCAAGAAGGCTTCACCAGCGCGGTCTTTGGCGCTATCGACCTGACCGGAGAGGGTTGGGGCGAAGAAGAAGAGAGCGAAGAAGCCGCAGAAACGGAAGTGCAAGCAGAGATTATCCCGGCGTGGTTGGCGGGCAAAACCTTAAAGCCCACATGGGACGGCGGCATCGGCCTCCTCTTCGAATACCGATGCGTCGAGTGTCACCGGACCGGCGGCGTCGCGCCGATGGATTTCATGTCTCTCGGCAAAGTGAAGCAGTGGTCGGAAAACTTGAAGGCCAATATCGAAATGCGCACCATGCCTCCGTTCCCCGCGGGCGGCAAGCACAAATACGCCAACGGAAAATTTCTGACGCAACACGAGACGGATGTCATTCTGGAATGGATCGAGGCCGGTTATCCCGAAGGTGAAGCGATGTACAAATTCACCCGCAATTGGCGCTCTCCTTGGATGATTGGCCAGCCGGACCATGAGTTTGAACTCCCCGAGGTCGTCCTCGCGGAAGAGGAGGCGGAATCCGTCAAGGAATTTGAAATAGAAACTTCCTTCGACGAGGACAAGTGGATTGCTGCAGCTCAAATCATCCCGACAGATTCCTTTCTCACGATGGCCGTCGAAGCCGGACCACTCGGCTCCTATCATCCCGGCAACTCGGTGAAGATCGCGCCGAAAGGAACGGCTTGGCTGTTGAAGAAGGGCGAAAAGGTTAAGGTTAGCATCTTCTATACGAAGGAACCCGAATGGGAAGAGTTCGACGATGAAACCCGCTTCGGCATCAAATTCGCCGAGGCCCCGGGAACGCCCATCCTCACAGACCGCATGGGGAATGACTCCCTTGCCATCCCCGCAGGCAAGGCTGGCGTCGAAGCCACATCCGAGTTCACATTCACCGCCGATGGGCAAATTCTCGCCGTGACGCCCGTCGCCCGCGAACGGGCTAAGAAAGTGAACATTACGGCCGTACTGCCCAACGGCGACAAGAAAGTGCTTGTTAACATCGGCTACTGGAATGCGATGTGGCAATTCACCTATGAGTTGAGCGCGCCGCTGGCCGCGCCGAAAGGCACGGTCGTCACCATGAATGTGACCTACGATAACTCGGCGGAAAACGCAAAAAATCCCGACGCGACCGTCGACGTGAAAGCCGGCCCCAACGGTGAACTCCTCGAAGGCTGGATCAACTATACGCTGAACTAGCGGCTAGGAATTAAAAAGCGCAACTGCGCGGACGCCTCGAACCTTACGGGTTTGGGGCGTCCGTTTTTTATAGAGGGGGGGACGCCAAGCTAGCGGGCTTCGGGGATTTTTGATTCTTGCTTAGAAGAGGCCACCGGCAAGAGGCTCTTGAACCACGGATGGACACTAATAAACACGAATTGTGAAAATATTCGTGTCCATTCGTGGTTCCGTATGATTTTCTTATCAGCAATTCCGCCGTCATTAAATAACAGTGGCGAAATACTCGATAGCCTTATCGAGCCCTTCGCGCAATGGAACCGTGGGCTCCCAACCCAGCTTATCCTTGGCAACCGCAATATCCGGCTGGCGCCGGGTGGGGTCATCGGGCGGCAGGGGCTTATATTCGAGTTCAGACTTGCTGCCCGTCAATTCGAGCACCAAATTCGCCAACTCGATCATGGTAAATTCGCCCGGATTGCCTAGGTTCACAGGGCCCGTAAAATCATCCCTGTCCATCATCCGAATCATGCCGTCCACCAAGTCACTGACGTAACAGAACGAGCGCGTCTGATTGCCTTCGCCGAAAATGGTAATGGGGTCGCCGCGCAAGGCCTGCACAATGAAATTGGAAACGACACGGCCATCGTTGACCAGCATCCGCGGACCGTAAGTATTGAAGATCCGGATCACGCGAATGTCCACGGCATTTTGCCGGTGGTAATCGAAGAAGAGCGTCTCCGCCACGCGTTTCCCTTCGTCGTAACAGCTGCGTGTTCCGATGGGGTTCACGTTTCCCCAGTACGATTCCACCTGGGGATGAATCTCCGGATCGCCGTAAACTTCGGAGGTAGAGGCCTGAAGAACCCGCGCCTTCACGCGCTTGGCAAGCCCAAGGACGTTGAGCGCGCCCATAACGTTAGTCTTTACCGTCTTGATGGGATTGTACTGGTAATGGATGGGCGACGCGGGACACGCCAGGTTGTAGATGCGGTCCACTTCTACGCGAATCGGCTCGATAACATCGTGGCGAATCAGCTCGAAGTTAGGGTCATCCATATTGTGTTTGATAAATTCCTTTCGGCCCGTAAAGAAATTATCCAGGCAAAGCACCTGTTCGCCCCGAGCCAGGAGCCGGTCGCACAGGTGGGA
>JAPYPO010000765.1 GCA_029937645.1 Candidatus Hydrogenedentota bacterium | reverse complement strand
CTTCAATCTCATTGGCTCCGGTCGCCGACGGGTCCATATGGGTAATCTCGGTTCACGCCACTGCTCGTGGAAATCGATGTCCTCGCCGTGGAACTGGTTCGCAAAATGGTCGTAGAGCTCATCGAAGAACAGGATGCCCATACGGTCGCACAAGTCGAGGACGGCCGTGGAATAAGGATTGTGGCTCAGGCGCACCGCATTGCAACCCATCGCCTTGAGGTTTTCCAAGCGTCGCTCGATGCCCCGCTCGAAGGCTGCGGAGCCAAGACTGCCCAGGTCATGGTGCAGGCACACTCCTTTAGCAAAAACCTTCTCGCCGTTCAGCAGCAGACCCTGGTCCGGGGTCATTTCTACGGTACGGATGCCGAAGGAGGTGGTGACCGTGTCCGTTATGCCTTCGGCAGTTTCAACCGTGGTCACGGCGGTGTAGAGGGCCGGATCCTCCGTGGACCAAAGCGCGGGGTTGCGCACCTCGATCTGCTGCTGGAAGGCATACACGTCACCAGCACGAAGCGGAACCGTAGACACCGCCCGATTGACTGCCTTCCCTTCAGCGTCTTGAATTTCGGTGGTAATGCTGACCATCTCTTCGGCATCAGTATCATTCCGGACCCGGGTGCGCACGTCCACGAGCGCACGATTCGCCGAGATCTCGGGGGTGGTGACTTTGACGCCGCCCCAAAACTCCAGGTGAAGCTCGTCCATCACAGTCAGCCACACGTCCCGGTAGATCCCCTCGCCCGAGTACCAGCGGGAACTGCTGGGGCTGCGGTTGTCGTAGCGTACGGCAATGAGATTGTCGCCAGTTTGGACGACGTCCGCTACGTCCCAATAGGAGTCCAGGTAGCCGTTGGCATGGCGCCCAACTTTTTCGCCGTTGACCCAGATATGGCCCTTGGTAAAGATCCCCTCGAAGTGCAGATATACGCGCTTGCCGGTGAGATCCCGGGGGATGGAAAGATGTTTGCGGTACCAGCCGATTCGTCGCGGCCGAAAGCCGTTGTTACGCGCTCCGTTCAGTTCGTCTTTAACGAATGGCCCATAGATGCTGGCGTCGTGCGGCAAATTCACGGTCTGCCAGGCGCTGTCGTCGTAGTCGGCCTGTTCGGCGCCGGACTGCTCGTCGTAGGCGAATCGCCAATCGAAATTGATGCGCTCGCGTTCCCGTGCGGCGGCGGAGCACGTCGCAACAATGAGAGCCGCGGATATCAGTGAGAGAGGGGTCTTCAAATCGGTTACTTCCTTCCTGAGAATTGAAAAAGTTCTTCTACTTCAAACGGCATGACGCCCCGTCACTCTTTCGCGATGTAACCATGGCGTATTTCTCGATCCAACCGCTCGGGGAGATCGTCCATGAGCTTCGACAGTTTGGCGACCAGATCCGGACAATCGTGCGCGATATTTTTCGTCGCGCCGATGTCGGCCGACAGGTCGTAAAGCCAGGGGGGATAGGTCTTCGGTTTCGAGTCGAGAAGCGACTCCTCAACCGGTATTTTACCAAACCAGCGTTCAAAAGGCACGAGACGATGGAGCTTCCATCGTCCGGCTCACACGGTGGCCCGTTTCCCGCCGCGACGGGCACGGCTCCAGCACACTGTGCCAATCGTCGGCACTATGGACCTGGCCCTCGCGCAACA
>JAPYPO010000764.1 GCA_029937645.1 Candidatus Hydrogenedentota bacterium | reverse complement strand
CTCCTCGACGGCGCCGGTGGTTCGGGAATGGCGGTCGTCCGCGATCGGCGCGCCGGGACGATGACCGGCGTGCTGCGGGTTCGCGGACACGGGTTTCCGTTGGCCAGCCATCGCGAGCAGGACGCCATGCTCGCCATCGAGCGCCACGCCACGAGCAAGATTCGCAAGGCGGAAGACTTGGATAACATCACCACGCTCGGTTTCCGGGGCGAGGCGCTGGCGAGTATCGCTTCGGTTTCGCGTTTCGAACTGGTGACGCGCCGCGAACGTGACGAATCGGCAACCCGTATCCAGATTGATGGCGGCGTTCTGCGCGAGGTGTCGCAAGTTGGCGCGCCCGTCGGCACACGCATCACCGTGAATCGTCTCTACTTCAATACACCCGTTCGCGCGAAGTTCCTGAAAGGCGTCACGACAGAGTTGAGCCATTGCATTGACACCGTTCAGCGGCACGCGTTAGCCAATCCAGGGGTCGGGTTCCAGTTTCTCCACAATGAAAAACTCATTATGGACATCCCAGAAATGGCGGCCCTGCGTGAGCGGGCGGCGCTCATCTGGGGGTTAAACTTTGTTCAAGATATGACGCCACTTTCGGGCGAGTATGGCGGCCTTAAGCTGGACGGTCTCATCGGAACGCCCGCACTGACCCGCTCGTCGCGCTCGCACCAGTTTTTTTTCATGAACGCGCGCCCGGTCGTGAACCGCTCGATCCAGTTTGGCTTCGAGGAAGCGTATCGCGGTCTGCTGACCGTTGGGCGTCGTCCGGTCGGAATTGTCATGCTGTCGACGCATCCGCGGTTCGTCGATGTGAACATCCACCCGGCGAAGCGGGAGATCCGGTTTCGCGACGAACGGGCGGCTCGCGAGGCGGTTCGCGTGATTGTCCGGCAGTCCATGGATGCCCTCTCTGCGGGAGGAGCGGCCGTCGAGGAGTCCGAACCGCTTCAGGAGGAATACGTTACGCAGGAAACTCTTCCCCAGGAAGAGCCTGTGGAAACCAAAGCTGTTGAGCCGGTAGCGTTGGAGCAGGCGGTAGGCGCGCCCGACCCCAAAAATGTCATCGATGCGGCTACAGCATTTGATACCGGCGCGCAACCGGAGCCAACCGAAAAGGCCGCATCCAAAGATTCCTCTTCAGAGGCGGCGGCAAGCGTCGCCGCTGAGAGTCCGATGGATAAGGGGCGGAAGCAGGACTTGGTCCATCAGACGGAGTTCACGGTTTCGAATATGGGAACGGTGGAGCCGGGGGCTGTGTTCCAGCCGGTTGATGATCTTGCTGGGGTTCCCATCCAGGTATTCGATACCTATCTTATTGTTCCACAAGAAGATAGGCTTCTGATCATCGATCAGCATGCCCTCCACGAACGACTCAATTACGATAGCTTGGTCGAAGACCTAAGCGACTCAGAGTACGCGGCGCAGCAGCTTGCAGTTCCTATACTTGTAGATGTCCCACCGGCCCATTCACGCCTGATCGAGTCGAACATCGAGCTGTTTGCTAAACTGGGTATCGAGATTGAGCCCTTTGGCGGCGGAACCTTCCAGGTGACGGGCATCTGTCACATCTATGACGAGTCGCTCATCACGGATGCCATCTATCAAATTTTGGATCAGCTTGCCCAAGGGGATCTCTTTGAC
>JAPYPO010000763.1 GCA_029937645.1 Candidatus Hydrogenedentota bacterium | reverse complement strand
TTCCTCTACTATGCTCCGAACGAAAACCATGTGCCGCGCACGATTCATCCGCGCTTTCAGGGAGCCACCGACCTCGGTCCGCGCGGCGATGCGCTGGCTATTTTCGATTGGTGTGTCGGCCGCCTCGTCGAAGAGCTCAAAGCTAACGGGCAGTATGAAAACACGCTGATCGTGCTTTCCTCTGACAATGGCCCCGTGCTCTTTGACGGCTACTGGGAAGGCGCAATTGAAAACCTTGGCGACCACAAACCGGCGGGGCCGTGGCGTGGCGGAAAATACGGCCGCTGGGAAGGCGGTACCCGCATGCCGTTTATCGTGTCGTGGCCGGGCAACGTCACGCCCGGCATTTCCGACGCGCTCGTCAGCCAGGTGGACCTCTTTGCCTCCATCGCGGCGCTGATCGGACAACCCATGCCCGCGAATGCCGGCGCCGACGGCATAAATATTCTGCCCGCGCTGCTCGGAAAGACGGAGCAGGGCCGCGAGTATGTATTGCAGGAAGCGCTGACCCAGGTCGCCGTGCGCAAGGGCAATTGGAAATTCATTCCGCCCGGAAGCATTACCGAACGCGGCGGTATCGGCATCTGGAATAAGACCGATGTTGATGAACCGGGCCTCCTATTCCATCTCTCCGAAGATCCGGGCGAGACCCGAAACTTGGCCGAGCAGTATCCCGAGAAAGTCGAAGAGATGTTGCAGATCATTCTTCAGGTGGCTCCTGACAAAGCTTCGGGCGAAAGAGAGCTTAACAAGAAGCAGCTTGGTTTTTAGGGCGTAGCGAGATCGCAAGGGAGTATTCTGGGGCGGTGTAAGACCACTCAAAATTTCTCAGACAAATAGAATCATCAGATCCGTACATCTTGAATCAGCCAAGGTCGTGTCCACACTGGAAACGTGTACAATTTTCTCGAATTCGCAGATCGGTTGCCACCGTCGGTAATGGTGGCGATTGGTCAAAAAGGAGGGCACGCCATGAATCTGCGTAGCGCTACTCTCCTCATGCTAGCCTTCATCACCATGATGGGCTTAGGCTGTCGGCAAACAACCGATAGCGACGCTACAATGGATGAATGGGGGATCATTGGGGAGGCCTTTGAGGAAGAGGACTACGCCCAGGCTGAGTCACTGCTTAGAAGCATCCTTGCGGAATACTCATTCGAGGGAGAAGAGGAGTCAAAAGTCTATTTGCTGTATTCGCTCGGGCGGGCTTGCGATCAGCAGCAAAAGATTGTAGAAGCAGAACTGGCGTATGTCGAAGCGAATCAGTTGGCAAGTACAACAGGACTCTCGGACTGCCGGTCGCCGGTTTTGCTCCTTCTGGGCCTAGCATCCGTACGAATGCAACAGGGCAAGTTCGAAGAAGCGGAACGGGACGCGCATCGCGCCGTGACACTAAACGAAGACTGCGACGAGAAAGAAGTGGATGCTACGGTGGTGGCGCTCACTTTCTACGGCGAGGCGCTGCAGCAACAAGGCCGTCTCGATGAGGCGCTTCCGCCACTATTGCAGGCACTCGAAATCATCGCGACCGGAGAAACCTCGGAGAACGTCCCCTTCTCTCGCGCCCTCTATAACGTAGGAACCATCTATCTACCCCGGATTTCCCATTTGGAAGAGTCATCTTGAGATCCGCCGGCATCGATT
>JAPYPO010000762.1 GCA_029937645.1 Candidatus Hydrogenedentota bacterium | reverse complement strand
ACGCTCGCCCTCCCGATAGGTTGCTTGGATAAGAGAGGCGTCATTAACAGCTTACGATCCCCGTGCCGTGGGCGAATTGAATTCCCAGGAGGAGAAAGGGCGATTCCTTAGGTCGCGTCGTTGGCCTTGGCTGCGGCGACGGCTGCTTCTGCGTCTTCGATTCCCTTTCTCAAGACTTTCGAAATCGATCGATCGACCATGACGACGATAATCAAGCCGGGGATTGGGAAGAGGGCCATAAAGAATACGGCCAAGATGAGTAACACTGGGTAGGCCATGGCGCGGAGTACGGAGTAAAAAAGGATGTAGAAAGGTATCAATATGACGAACCCCGCAATGAGTTGGGCGACGAAGGCGGGCCGCGGCAAGGATCCAGTTAGCATCCATATGGACTGAGCGGCAATCCAAATCGCAAACCAGAGTACGTACAGGCCGATGTATTTCATGCGCTGCGCGTTGATTTGATGCACCTGCTCGATACTGAGCCGCAGTAGGGATGGATCCTCCTGAAATTTAGCTTCGCCGCCTGTAGCCTCACCGTCTGTAGATTCGCCGTCTTGCTCCATGCTGATTCAACCCTTATTCTTATACGCGCACCCAAAGTACGACCGGCCCTATTGTAACTGACCCTACGAACTCCCTACAAAATAGAGAGATAGAACCTCATGCCTTACAGCAACCCGTGGAAGAAACTCGGCTCGCGCGTCGTCTACGAGAATCCCTGGCTTACGCTTCGTGAAGATAGGGTCATCCGGCCGGACGGCGACGAGGGAATTTACGGCGTCGTCGAAACGCGTATCGCTACCGCCGTGATCGCCTTAACGCCCGAGCGCGAAGTGTACCTCGTCGGCCAGTTCCGGTATACGATGGATGTGTACTCCTGGGAATTGATCGAAGGGGGAACGGAGCCGGGCGAGGATCCCCTGACTGCGATTCAGCGCGAACTGAAGGAGGAGGCGGGGTTGGTCGCGAAGCGGTGGCGGCAACTCGGCGACGAGATTCATTTGAGCAACTGTATCTCCTCCGAGACTGGGTATGTCTTTGTCGCGGAAGATCTCACGCAGTGCGAGCCCGACCCGGACGGCACGGAGGTGTTGCAAATTAAGAAGGTCCCTTTTGACGAATGCTTGCGCATGATGGATGAGGGCATCATCAAGGATGCTGTGAGCATTGTGGGGCTGATGCGGCTGGATCGGGAGTGGCGGCAAGACCGGTGAGCGCCGCGCGATCGATAATTTGGTTTAGGGATTTAATCGAAATCTATGCGACCGCCACTTCCTACCAACTCATCGCGCCGGTACTTTGGGAAAAGGTTTCCGATTCTATCCCCATGTTGTTCAGCATCGTGAGGAACAGGTTACACAGCGGCGCGTTCTTGCTTTCGTCGTGTGGGACAAAGCTGCCGTGTTTGAATCCGCCGCCCGCCAACAGGACGGGCAGATTGCGCGAGTCGTGCGCGTTGGCATTGCCGAGGTTGCTGCCGAAGAGCACGGATGTTGTATCGAGCAAGGTGCCGTCGCCTTCGTCTTTGAACTTGAGTTCCGTCAGCAGATCGTCGAGACAACTGACCAGTCCACTCTCGATTTTACGTAGCTGAGCGATCTTGTCCGGATCCCGCCCGTGGTGAGACAGGTTGTGATGTTCT
>JAPYPO010000175.1 GCA_029937645.1 Candidatus Hydrogenedentota bacterium | reverse complement strand
CACCCGGTTTTCGCCTCTGTCCTTATCCCAATTTCCCGCGGAGCGGGTTCTGACTCGCAATGACAGAAAACGTGGTTTTTCTGAGCAAACATTAGTTGGCATATCTATAAACCAACGCACTAGCCCTTAAACTGCCCCACCAGAGCTTCGATGCTCGCCTTCGCATCGCCAAAGAGCATGCGCGTGTTTTCGTTGAAGAAGAGCGGGTTCTCGACTCCGGCAAAGCCGCTGCGCATGGAGCGCTTGAGCACAAATACGGACCGCGCATAATCGACGTTGATGATGGGCATGCCGTAGATGGGGCTGCTTTCCTCGGTACGGGCGGCGGGGTTCACCACATCGTTCGCGCCGATAACGATCGCCACATCCACGTTTGCGATAACGGGGTTGATGTCGTCCATTTCGTACAGTTGTTCGTAGGGGACGTTCGCCTCGGCAAGCAATACGTTCATGTGCCCGGGCATCCGTCCGGCGACGGGATGAACGGCGTACTTTACCTCCGCGCCATTTTCTTCAAGAATATCACCTAACTCGCGGACCGCGTGCTGGGCCTGGGCGACGGCCATACCGTATCCCGGCACGAAAACGACGGAGCTGGCAGCCTCGAGCACGTAGTACGCATCTTCCGCGACGATGGGTTTGGCTTCACCTTGCACGGCGGTCGCGGTGCCCGAAGCGGTTGTTCCACTCCCGAAGCCGCTAAACAGTACGTTCGCCAGTGAGCGGTTCATGGCTTTGCACATGATGGTGGTGAGCACGATTCCACTCGCGCCCACCAGGGCTCCAGACACGATCAGGACGGTGTTCGAGATGACGAATCCCGCTGCGCACGCGGCCAATCCCGAATAGCTGTTCAACAGCGAAATCACGACCGGCATGTCAGCGCCGCCGATAGGGATGGTAAAGAGAATGCCGAGCAAAAAGGACGCGCCGACGGCAACGAGAAAGGGCGTGTGCATGCCGGCGGGATCGAGAACGAAGGCGACGCCGCATCCTACGATCCCCAACACGAGGACTCCGTTGACAAATTGCTGGCCCGTGTAGAGGAAAGGCTTGCCGCCGATCTTTTCGGAAAGCTTTAGGTAGGCGATGATGCTTCCCGTAAAGGTGACTCCACCGATGAGCACGGCCAGGTAAATCGCGATGACGGAGATGAGGTCATCCTGTGGAACGCCCTCGGTCCAATTCTCCATGCGGTTTCGGTATTCCGCCCAGCCCACGAGCAGGCTCGCCAGTCCACCGGTGCCGTTAAACAACGCGACGAACTCCGGCATCGAGGTCATGGGGACGCGGATCGCGGCCACGAGCCCAATAATGCCACCGATTGCCGCTCCGAGTAGAATGAATTTTAGGTCGAGGCCTTGCGCGACAGTCGCAATGACCGCAATGAGCATTCCAAAGGCCGAGAGCAAGTTGCCGCGGCGCGCCGTATTCGCGGATCCCAGCATTTTGAGCCCAAAGATAAAAAGGACCGCGGAAAGGACATACGCGAGTTCGATAAGGACTTCCACTTACTTGCCCCCCTCTTTCTTTTTAAACATAGAGAGCATGCGGTCTGTCACGAAATATCCGCCAACCACGTTGACACTGGCGCACGCTACGGCGATCGTGCCGAGCACCGTCACCAGGGTTTCGTTGTCGGAGCCCTTAAATACGATCAGTGCCCCGACAATGCTGATGCCGGAAATGGCGTTTGAGCCGGACATCAGCGGCGTGTGGAGTTGCGAGGGCACCTTCGCGATGAGCTCGAAGCCCAAGAAGATGGCCAAGACGAACGTGAAGAGGAGGAGCATAGGGGGTTCCTTTGCCGGAATCGTCGAATGGTAATTGTTGGTTCGTGGCTGCTAAGTCGTTATGACGCTCGCGCTTTCTTAATCATTTCGTTATACAGTTCGCCCTCATGCGTTACCACGCACCCCTGAATAATTTCATCCTCGAAATTAAGGGTGAAGGCCTTCGCCTCATCGTCCCAGAAATGTTCAACCAGGCTGCCCAGGTTTGCTGAGTACATCTGGCTGGCGTTCGCGGCCGCACGGCCCGGCAAATTGCCCAAGCCGAGGATGGTAACGCCCTGGACGTCCACTTCCTCGTCCACTTTCGATCCCTCCACGTTGCCGCCGGTTTCGACCGCCAGGTCAACGAGGATGCTGCCCGGCTTCATGGATTCGACCATCTCTCTTGTAACGATCACCGGCGCTTTGCGGCCGAACAATTGGGCCGTGGTAATGACCAGATCAGATTGGGCGCACACCTTCGCCATCGCCTCACGCTGTTTTGCCTGCTGCTCTTCGGTGAGTTCCTTGGCGTAGCCGTCCTTCGTTTGGCCCGTCTCGCCGAGATCCACCTTAACAAACTTTGCGCCGAGAGACTGAACTTGCTCTTCCACCACGGGACGCGTGTCAAAAGCTTCGACGCGCGCGCCGAGCCGTTTCGCCGTAGCGATGGCTTGCAGGCCAGCAACCCCGACGCCAATGATAAATACGCGGGAAGGGGCAATGGTGCCCGCAGGCGTCATCATCATGGGAAGGACCTTGTTCAGTCGATCCGCGCCAAGAATCACCGCAACGTAACCCGCCAGATTCGCCTGCGAACTCAGCGCGTCCATTTTTTGTGCGAGAGTCGTGCGCGGAATCATTTCCATGCTGATCGCCGTCACCCCGCACTTGACGAATTCATCGACCAGCGCGTCCTCGTTGAAGGGGTCCAAGAAACTTACATGGATGCACCCTTTCTTCAACGCCGCGATTTCCTCGATGGGCGGTTTGCGCAGCCGCAACACCATGTCAGCTTTGGCCAGAGTGCCGGCGCGGTCCGTGGTAACCGACGCGCCGGCGGATTCATAGTCGGCATCGGTATGGTCGCACGTTTCGCCCAGGCCCGCTTCCACGCACACTTCCGCGCCGCGCGCCACCAATTTTTTTACGGACGCAGGGATAGTCGGCACACGCGGCTCACCCGGATGCGTTTCCTTCGGAACAAATATGAGCATCGAAAAACCTTCGTGTCTGGAGCCTGTTAGTGTCTGGAGTGTGGGAGGAAATGCTGCTTCACACGAGAGCAAAAGAGTATAAAAACTGGGGATACCGAATGTCAAAAAGACGCTAAACAGCGCACCATCCCGGTACCTGGGCCGAATTGCGGAAGATACTCTGATTAGACGGATACACATCTATACACATGACCGAAAAGCAGCCATGAGATCACGAGTATTTCCTAGGAGGGATCGAGCAGAAAGGCTCTTCACCAAATTCCGGGAAAGGCACCTCGCTTTGATCTATTCTACGCTTGCTTACGGTAGTTCTTCCCAAGAGCGGTAAGGAAGTACCGTGCGCTGAAGGCGCATAACTCCTCAGCCCAGGGTTCGCGAAGCGCCCTGGGTCCCTAGTGGATTGATTTATGCTGAGGGGAGATTATCTCTTGTGAACTTAACTCAAGAAACTAAGCAAAAAAAGGACTTTTGGGCTTTTCAAAAGTAGATGCAAGCGAAGCGAGGTACGAGCGCAGACGTGTCTGTCCCTTTTCTTGCGGCGGGACCCCATGCGCAGTAGGAGTTTGAATAAATGCGCAGTAGGAGTTTGAATAAACAATTTGTATAAGCATTCTGGATTTTAAATCACACCACTAGCTCTCAGGATTCTTAAAAAGTTCTGCACTTGTTTAGGCGGCCAAGGGATTAGGCTGTTGTATAGTGACGCGTTGAGCGAAGACTATCACCGTGCAGACTCGGCGTCCCCTTGCGGGACCTCAACACCGGATCGACGCCTCTTAGCGGCTTTGCGACTTTGCGTGAGCACTCTTTTGGTTGTGGTTATGCCGCGCTGGGCTGAGCAATAGAACGTATACAGCGAAATGCAAGACCACCCCCTGTTACCTATCCCGGAAATGCGTGAAGAACCAACTTGTTTGGAGGTGCCACCCGGTTCTTGCCCCTGTTCCCGTTGCGGTTTGGCGGCGTGGTGTAAGATCCATTCGCTTTCATTTTGTAGCCTTCTCACGCCTGTGTTACGCTTTCGCCGCTTTGATCCCAACCCCATGGCGGCCTTCATGTCTAAATCTAAATCCACATTCGTATGTCAATCCTGCGGAGCCATCGCGCCGCGCTGGACCGGAAAGTGCCCCGATTGCGGTGAGTGGAACTCTATTGTCGAGGAGGCGGTCATCAATACAGGCCGATCGGGCAAGGCCGGCACGCGGCGGAAGGTCGAGCCAATTCCCGTGACAGCCCCCGTCGAGCAGCCGGCGGCCCATATCTCTACCGGCCTTGCCGAATGCGACCGCGTGCTGGGCGGCGGAATCGTTCCAGGGTCGCTCGTTCTCGTCGGCGGCGATCCGGGTATCGGCAAATCGACCCTCATGCTACAGGTGGGCCACTACATCGCCGCGCAGGGCGGCAAGGTTCTCTATGTATCGGGCGAAGAATCATTCGCACAGACGCGCCTCCGCGCCACCCGGTTGAAGGCACTCGACGACCGGCTTCTCCTCCTTACCGAAACCAACATGGACGCCGTGGCGAAGCAGATCAATTCGAACCAATACGATTGTGTCATCGTCGACTCCATTCAGTCCATGTACGACTCAGACCTCTCCTCCGTCCCAGGAAGCCTCGGCCAAGTGCGCGAATGCGCAAACGTATTCCTCCGCATCGCAAAGGACAGCGGCGTGCCCATCTTCCTCGTCGGCCATGTGACCAAGGACGGCTCCATCGCCGGGCCACGCGTCTTGGAACACCTCGTCGATACCGTCCTATACTTCGAAGGTGAAGGCAAGCAGACCCTGCGTATCTTGCGCGGCGTGAAAAACCGTTTCGGCTCGACCCACGAGATCGGCGTATTCGAGATGACCGGCACAGGGCTCGTCGAAGTGGCGAACCCCAGCGCCCTATTCCTCAGCGAACGGCCCGAGGGCATCAGCGGCTCCGTCGTCATCCCCAGTGTAGAGGGCACGCGCCCCATGCTCGTTGAAGTGCAGGCCCTCGTCACCGAAAGCCACTTGGCCTCACCCCGCCGCACCGTCACCGGCGTCAATCAAAATCGCATATCCCTGATCCTCGCCGTCCTCGAGAAGCGCGCCGACCTCCCCTTCTCCGACAAGGACGTCTTCGTCAACGTGGCCGGTGGCGTCCGCCTTGAGGAGCCCGCAGCCGATCTTGCCGTGGCGTTGGCTCTGGTATCGAGTCTGCGCGACATCCCGATGGAGGAAGGCATGGCTGTGTTCGGCGAAATCGGACTCGCGGGCGAGATACGCGCGGTCGATATGGCGCGACAGCGTCTCCAGGAAGCCTCGAAGTTCGGCTTCGGAAAGTGTATCCTACCTTCAGGATGCGCGGCCGATACGGATGCTGGCTCCGTCGTGTCGCTTTCCGCCTCGAACATTCTTGAAGCCGTCGAGCAGGGCCTGTCGCAGTAGACCCTTCGATCACATGGTCTGGAGCGTTGTACATGCCGCGAGCAAAAACCGCAGAGCAATTATTCCTCGAAGCGCTGAAAATGGTTTCGCCCGGCACGAAATTGCGCGAAGCAATTTCCACGGTACTGCAAAGCGGCAACGGCGCGCTGCTATGTTTCGGTCCGCCCAAACGCCTTTCCGATCTGTCGGAAGCCGGCGTACGCCTCGAACAGGCCGCAACGCCCCAGCTCATTTTCGAGCTCAGCAAGATGGATGGCGCCATCATCTTCAACGGAGACGGTTCTAAAATCCTGTGGGCGAACCGCTTCCTCAAGCCCGATAGCCGACTCCCTTCAGACGAAACGGGGACGCGCCATCGCGCGGCAGAGCGTATGGCGGCGCAGGCCAAATGCATGGTGATTGCGGTTTCCGAACGCCGGGCAAGCGTTACGCTGTATCTGCACCAGCGCAAGTATCAACTCGACAGTATCGCTACGCTTCTCAACAAGTCCAATCAGGCCATGCAGACCATTGAAAAATTTATGACCGTCCTCAATACCGAGATGTCGGAACTCACCGCGCGTGAATTTCAGGATATGGTGACCATTTTCGATGTGTGCCGGGTGATTCAGCGTTTCGAGATGGTCGCGCGCATCGGCCGAGAGATGGAGCCATACATCTTGGAGCTGGGCGACGAAGGCCGTCTCGTGAAACTTCAGATGGACGAGTTGCTCATGCCGATCGAGGAAGCGGAACTGGTCATTCAGGATTATTTTCGTGACAAGACGACCTTCCGCAAGGCCCGCAAAGAACTCTCAGAACTGGATCAGCAAGATCTCCTCAACCTGGGGAGCATCGCCCATTTGTTGGGATACTCCACCAATCTGCGCAGCATCGATACCTACCTGTCCCCCAAAGGATATCGGGTCCTTACGCAAACACACCGCCTGACCGGCCAAATCATCAAGAACCTCGTTGACCGCTTCGGGACGCTCCAGCAAATTATGCGAGCCCCCAAAGACGATCTGGTCGACGTCGAAGGCGTCGGCGAAGTCCTCGCCGAGCGCGTCCGCGTTGGGCTGAATCTACTCCAAAACCAACTCGCGCTGGATAGGCGGTAGTGCGGCGTATCAACGGCGATACATGCGCGCCGCACGCCTTACCGCTCTCCGGTGTGGCGGCTCAAAATGGGATCAAATAGCTACAGCCTCCTAAGGCGACTTCTGTTTTCCTTCGATCCCGAGACAAGCCATCTGCTTGCCCTGCGCGCCCTTCGGACTATGCAGCGGACGCCCGGCGGGCTCAGCGCGACGGCCCGGCGCTTCGCCTTTCGCGATCCTCGGCTGGGACAGACGCTCCTCGACATGCACTTCCCGAATCCCTTGGGCCTGGCTGCGGGTTTCGACAAAGACGCCTGCATCATTCACGCGATGGCCGCCCTCGGCTTCGGCTCCGTCGAAGTGGGGACCGTCACCCCGAAACCACAATCAGGAAATCCGCGCCCCCGCCTCTTCCGCTTGAGTAGCGAGGACTCCCTGCAAAATGCGATGGGCTTCAACAACGAGGGCCTCGACGCCGCCCTCGCCCGACTCAAGCGGGACGCGCCCTTTCCCGTGCCGATAGGACTGAACGTTGGAAAGAATAAGGACACACCCCAAGAAGCGGCGCTGGAAGAATACCTGGGGCTCATCGACGCGCTGGATGTCGTGGGCGACTACGGCGTCGTAAATATTTCCTCTCCGAATACACCAGGGCTCCGCGATTTTCAAAACGAGGAGTTTGTCGGCGAACTATTTTCGACCGCTACCGCCACATGCCGAAAACCGCTCTTTCTAAAAATCGCGCCCGACTCGGACATAGAGAGCCTCGTTACGCTCGCCACAGTGGCCGTCGAGGCTGGGGCCTCAGGAATCATCGCCACCAACACCAGCATCGACTATGCGCTCAGCACACAGGCCAAAGATTTCGGAGGCATCAGCGGGAGTCTCATCCGCGAAAAAAGTTTCCGCGTCCTCGAAGCCTTGGCCGAAGCGCTTCACGGGAAGACCATTCTCATCAGCGTAGGTGGAATCGATTCGGGCGCGGAAGCGTACCGGCGCCTCCAAGCCGGCGCGTCACTCCTACAGGCCTACACCGGCCTCATCTACCGAGGCCCCGGTTTCGCCGCAACCGTTAACCGCGATCTAATCCATTCCATGGATCAAAACGGCATCGATCACATCTCCCAAATCGCCGGCTCCACAGGCCGTTGACAGCGCTCCCGAGCTTCCGCATACTGGAGCGCCTCGGCCGCGTAGCCGATTCACGCAGATCAGCTATAACGAAAGAACCCCGAAAGGCTTCACCGTGAACAAGCTCGCTTCGACGCGCCGACAATGGATTCAGGGCGCCGCATCCGCTGGCATCGCCTCAATTCTTCTGTCCATCCTCCCTTCGTTCGCGCTCGATCCCGGCAAGGCTTACGCGAAGGACGAACCCTGGAAGGAAATCTTCGACGGAAAAACCCTAGATGGATGGACGAAGCGTGGCAGCGACGCGACATACCGTGTGGAAGGGGACGCGATTGTTGGCACCACGGTCCAGGGTTCCACAAATACCTTTCTATGTACCGACGAGACCTACGGGGATTTCATCTTGGAACTCGAATTCAAAGTGCACCCCAAGATGAACTCCGGCGTACAGATCCGCAGCCAAAGCTTGGCCGACTACCGCGATTTCACGGTCCACGGATACCAAGTCGAGATCGATCCCTCGAAACGCGCGTGGAGCGGTGGCATCTACGACGAAGGACGGCGCGGTTGGTTATACGATTTGGACGAAAAGCCGGAAGCCCAAAAGGCTTTTAACCCGGATTTCCCATTTGGAAGAGTCATCTTGAGATCCGCCGGCATCGAT
>JAPYPO010000761.1 GCA_029937645.1 Candidatus Hydrogenedentota bacterium | reverse complement strand
AATACTCAAGGAGATACACTTAACGCACTGTCCAGGATTCGGGGTCCACTTCTGTTTCTAGAACTTAAGCGTGTATCCAACGCTCAACGTCGTTATTTCCAAGCTGGATTTGGTGCCCTTTCCGAGAAAGGAGAGTAGGTCGCCACGACCGTTGTCCGTCATCGACTCTTTGAATGCGCGGGCCACGGTGACGTGTAACTCGGAGCCGCGCGACAGGCGTCTGGTGAAGCCGATCGCCGCGTGAAGCTGGGAGAGCGGCGGGAAAAGCCCGTTGGCGAAGACGTCGTCCTTTCCGATTGGGGATTCTCCGTAGGAGGTGCCGCCCCGCACGGTCCACCTGTCATTGAGAGATACGGTAGCGCCCAGTTTGAAGATGTGCTGGTCATCCCAACCCAGTCCGCCCTGGACGGTGGTCTTGGAGAACTGATCTACCCGTTTCCAATTGATGAATTTATAATCAAATACGATTTCCGAACGCGGTGTCGGCTGAAAGGCCAAGCCGACCTGTACCTGTTGTGGAAGATCGAGCCGGTACTTCAGGAGGTCTTCCAGGTTAGCGAATTGTTCGCTCCATTGTCTCGATGTGTATGCAGCGCCGAGGCTCCATCGATCCCATTCCTTGAGTACGCCCACGGAAAATCCCAGCGCCAGGGCCTCGTCCCATTTGTAGTCGCTTCGCGCGGGGCTCAAAGAAAGGGTAAGCGTGTCGGTGCGCAACCGGAGATAGTTTAGGTGCAGCCCGACACCGACGGACCAGTCATTCTTGAGCGTGCGCGCATACACGAAAGGAAACTTGAGCACCCAGTGCGCGAGGCGGCGGTCTGAATTTTGCAGCAGCCCCAAGGTTGAACGCGGACGCGCGAAATCGACGTTATGTCCACCCACGGTGTACATGCCAAAGCCCAGCCTGCCCGGGTGTCGGCCCTTCGTTGACCGTATCATCCCGAATCCAGGAACAAAAAGGGCACTGCTGTCCCGCAATTTTCCCGCGAAGGGATTCGCGAGCAGAGGGGCGCCCCGGGGTGTGAGGGTTGCGCGCAGTTCCATAACGTCGAGGTGCAGGTCGAGCCGCTCATCAAGTAGCGCGATGCTCGCGGGATTCAGCAGCATCCACGATGCATCTTTTGGGCTGGCCACGCCCGCACCTGCATTCCCTTTTTGCAACGGCCCTAGCCCGAAGAGTAGATGGCCTTCAGCGGCAGGCACCGGTCGCGATAGCAGGAGCGTGCAGAAAGCGATGAGCATCGCTGTATGCTTCATGTGTCTGAATCCTTGCCTGGTTGCGCGATTATTTACAAGCCCCGGATCCCGTCCGATGGGATACTCGGGAAAGATGTGGCGTTCATGAAGTGCGCGTGGCACAATGATGCCCGATTAAAGATCCCGATACGGATGAGTGTTCACTCGGTGCAGGATATCACGGAATGAGAAATGTAATTTATCAGTCGGTCGTACTGCCTGCTTCGGCCGAGGCGCTGTTCGCTATGTATCTGGATCCTGCGGTTCACGGTGCCATCACGGGCACGGAAGTAGAGATTGGCTCGGAACCGGGAGCATCCTTCATCGCGTTTGAGGGAGTACTCACAGGACATATACTTAACCCGGATTTCCCATTTGGAAGAGTCATCTTGAGATCCGCCGGCATCGAT
>JAPYPO010000760.1 GCA_029937645.1 Candidatus Hydrogenedentota bacterium | reverse complement strand
CGAAGCTCCTCAAGAGAGCCGCGTTCGATGCCGGCTTTGGAAAGCGTCGGCACGAATTCGCGGTTGAAGACTTCGGGGGAATCGGCGTGAAGCAACAACTCATCAGACTCCGCATCGTAGAGATAGGAGCGAAAGAGGTCGGTCACGAACACATATCGGACGTTTAGCTTGCGGGTGCCATTAACGAGGAGGCGCGTGGTGTCGCAGAAATCGAGGCCCCGTTCGATGAGCGTGGAAGGCGGCTCAAGTGATCCCGGCAACACGAAGTACGCCGCCACATCGCTCTGTCCACCACCTCGAATGACGAAGGCCGCACTCGAAAGCGGCGGATCCTTCATCGTCGCTTCGATGCAAGTCAGGCCCGACCACCCCAGCAGGGCGAGAAACTCTTCGGCGCATGCACGCTGGTCAGCCTTCGTGGAATCAGACAGGCGGTCCCACCAGCTCTCGCACAGTTTCGTTATCTTCGTCGACGCTTCCATTACGGCACTCCACTCCCTTTTGCGACCTCGAACCCAGCCTGTTCGATGCTGCGCCACAGTATATCGCTACGCCGCCCCAGCAGATCCACCCCAGTCGCGAGGAATTGTTGCAGCCCACTTGGCTCGTGGGCAAGTTGTTGGAGAAAGTCTTCGGTGGATATGGTTTTTACTCGAAAACCCTCGGGTGTATGAAAAACCACCTCCCGGGGGCTGTCCATCACGGCCAACGCGTCGGACTTATTCTCGGCCAGGAAGGCAAGTCGGACATTTTCATCCACGGCCATGATACCTCGCAGGCGCTCCACGGGCGAGCAGGCCTTAAGAATCATGCTGCGTAATTCGGGGTAGAGCGGGAAATGCGTGTCGATCTGATGGTAGACGCGATTACCCTCGACGCGCCTAAAGAGGAGGTCAATAGAGGTCAGGCGTTCCAATTCCCGTTGAATGGCCCGAATCGCCAGTCCAGTCGATGCCTCAATTTGGCGTTGGTAATAGGCGCGCTGCGGGTCGAGGGCAAACGCGCGCAAGACCGCAACGCGCGCTGTGGAGGCAAAAATACTGGTGAGCGATGCCTCTGTAATCTCTTGACTATACAGTGTAGTCATACTTTCTAATATTGCTTTCTAAAACTACATGTTGTTGCCAGTGGTTCTAATTGAAACCAGCAACCACTACAGATTGTTTTCCAATATTACCAACTCCGTCCGGTTATGTCAAGAATTAATCTTTTATGCCAACCAATCGCTTCCATTAACTACAATCTGTAGTCAAAGGTTCATTCGCGTTTGCACAGTTCCCGGCCCCCTTGGAACGAAGGCGAAAGAAAAAGGACTTGCGCAAAGCCTAGTGTTGCTCTTGGAAGAGGTGCTGCTCTAGTAATACCGCTAAGTTTTGTGTGAAATGCATACCGGGTTCCTGTTGCGCAAAAGGGTTCCGCAAACCTTCCGCCACAAAAAACCACCACTTTTGTCATCCTGAGCTTGCGAAGGATGACGGCGTGGGCGCCTTTTTCTGGCACCAACATCCCTTTCCGTAATAGGAACTCCCTATACATTCGAAATCGTTCGCACACGGCGGCTTCATAAAGGTATTGGCCGGCTTCCCAGACATAATTGGCGGTTTACGCTGAAAGCGTTAAATTCCTCAGCCCAGGGTTCGCGAAGCGTA